>NZ_JBSGJR010000154.1:0-12425 GCF_053605645.1 Micromonospora sp. NPDC003776 | reverse complement strand
GGCGACTGACCGTCGCGCTGGAGGGCTGATCAGCCGGCGCGGCTCAGGCCACGCCGGGCGCCGCGGGCCCGCTGGGCCTCCACCGGTGCCCGGCGGTCGTCCCGATCGAGTAGTTGATCGGCGGCCGCGAGCCCGGTGAGGGCCGCCCCGTACGCGGCCAGCTCCCGCTGGAAGTGCTCCACCTTGGCGTACCAGAACTTCAGTTCCGGGTTCATCCCCTTGGCGTTGATGTAGTTGACGATGTCGCTCTCCGGCGTGATGCCCCGGCGTGCGTAGCAGCGGTCGAACCGGGCCTTGGTCCGCTCGTACTTCTCCGTCATCGCGGTCAGCCCGGCCTCGGCCTCCAGCAGCCGATTGCGCAGGTACCGCACGTAATCCCGGGGGATCGGCGGGACGGCGTACGGCGCACGGGGGGTGGTGAACGCGGCCACGACGATCACCCCACCCCTCGATGGTCGATTTCCTTCCTGGACCGCATGGCCGGCCTCCTTACCTCACCCAACGTAGTGATGTCCTTCTACCCGCTTCAGTCGGCACCCATGCGGCGAGCAGGGGGAGAATCCACCGCGGCCAGCGGTTGTGCCCTGGGAAAGCGTCGGCCTACGCTTTTCCCGCGCGGAGTCGAATCACCGACGTCCATCAGTTGGCGTCCCGTCAGCGCGACGTACCCCTTCCGCCGGTCCGGGCAGGCCGGCCTCGCGTCGCGTGCCCGACCTCCGCGAAAGGCATCCTCGTGCACCCCATCACCCCACGTCGCGGCGGCGCGCTGCTCGCCACCGCCGCGGCGGCCGCCCTCGTCGCCGGCGCCCTCACCACGGTGACCGCCTCGGCCGCCGCCGCCGGCTGCCGGGTCGACTACCGGGTCACCAACCAGTGGGGCGGCGGCTTCGGCGCCGACGTCACCGTCACCAACCTCGGCGACCCGCTGACCGGCTGGACCCTCACCTGGTCCTTCACCGAGGGCCAGCAGGTCGGCCAGGCGTGGAACGCCACCGTCACCCAGTCCGGCGCCCAGGTCACCGCCCGCGACGCCGGCTACAACGCCGCCCTCGGCACCGGCGGCACCGCGAACTTCGGCTTCAACGCGTCCTGGAACGACGTCAGCAACCCGGCGCCGACCGGCTTCGCGCTCAACGGCACCACCTGCACGGGCGCCACCACCCCCACCAGCGCCGCGCCCACCTCGGCGTCGCCGACCGCCGCCCCGCCGACCACGCCGCCAGCCGGTGCCAAGCAGATGGAGAAGCTCGACCGGGGGCTGATCAGCGTCCGCTCCGGCAGCGGGAACCTGGTCTCCTGGCGGCTGCTCGGCACCGAGACCGCCGGGGTGTCGTTCAACCTCTACCGCGGCGCCACGAAGGTCAACGCCAGCCCGATCACCGGCGCCACCACCTACCTTGACACCGGGGCCGCCGCGGGCACGGCGTACACGGTGCGGCCGGTGGTCGACGGCGTCGAACAGGCGGCGTCCGCGCCCGCGCTGCAGTTCCCCAACGGTTACCTGGACGTGCCGATCCAGGCCCCGCCCGGCGGCACCACCCCGACCGGGGAGGCGTACACCTACTCCGCCAACGACGCCAGCGTCGGTGACCTCGACGGCGACGGCCGCTACGAGATCGTGCTCAAGTGGGACCCGTCCAACAGCAAGGACAACTCACAGAGCGGCTACACCGGCACCGTCTACGTCGACGCGTACACCCTCACCGGCAACCGGCTGTGGCGGATCGACCTCGGTCGCAACATCCGCGCCGGCGCCCACTACACCCAGTTCCAGGTGTACGACTACGACGGCGACGGGGACGCCGAGGTGGCCATGAAGACCGCCGACGGCACCCGCTCCGGCACCGGGCAGGTGATCGGCTCCGCGTCGGCCGACCACCGCAACTCCAGCGGCTACGTGCTCTCCGGCCCCGAATACCTGACCATGTTCGACGGCCGCACCGGCGCCGCCCTCTCCACCGTCGACTACGACCCGCCGCGCGGCACCGTCTCCTCCTGGGGCGACTCCTACGGCAACCGGGTCGACCGGTTCCTGGCCGCCACCGCGTACCTCGACGGGCAGCGCCCCTCACTGATCATGGCGCGCGGCTACTACACCCGCGCGGTCATCGCCGCCTGGGACTTCCGCAACGGCACCCTCACCAGGCGCTGGACCTTCGACTCCAACGCCGCCGGCAACGGCGCCGCCGCCGGCCAGGGCAACCACAACCTCGCCGTCGCCGACGTCGACAACGACGGCCGGCAGGAGATCGTCTACGGCGCCGTCGCCATCGACGACACCGGCCGGATCCTCTGGTCCACCGGCAACGGGCACGGGGACGCGCTGCACGTCGGCGACCTCGACCCGGCCCGGGCCGGCCTGGAGGTCTTCAAGGTCGACGAGGACGGCAGCAAGCCCAGCTCCTGGATGGCCGACGCCCGCACCGGCCAGATCCTCTGGCAGACCGCGCCGAACGGGGACAACGGCCGCGGCGTCTCCGACGACGTCTGGGCCGGCAGCCCCGGCGCCGAGTCCTGGTCCGCCGCCGTCGACGGCCTGCTCAACACCCGGGGGCAGAGCATCGGACGCAAGCCGTCGTCGCAGAACTTCCTCGTCTGGTGGGACGGCGACCCGGTGCGCGAACTGCTCGACGCCACGAAGATCGACAAGTACGGCACCGGCGGCGACACCCGACTGCTGACCGGCAGCGGCGTGGCGGCCAACAACGGCACCAAGTCCACCCCGGCGCTCTCCGGCGACATCCTCGGCGACTGGCGGGAGGAGGTCATCTGGCGGACCACCGACAGCAGCGCGCTGCGCATCTACAGCACGCCCACGCCGACCACCCTGCGTCTGCCGACGCTCATGCACGATCCGCAGTACCGGGTGGCGATCGCCTGGCAGAACACCGCCTACAACCAGCCGCCGCACCCCGGCTTCCACCTGGGCGACGGGATGACCACCCCGGCGGCCCCCGACATCTACCTGCGCTGACCGGGACCCGGCCCGTGCCACCGACGCCGGGCCGGTCCGCCCGGGAAGCAGGCACCGGGTCGCCGGCCGCGGAATCCGCTCCGCCGGCGACCCGGTGCACCACACCGCGGCATTCCCGACCCGTCCCGACCGGGAATGCCGTACCACCACCGGGGACAAAGCTATGCGGCCCACGCGACGGGGCGGTGACGTGGCTGTGAAGAGCGTGTTTCAGCGGCGCAGGCCGCCGGCCACCCGCTCGGCGATCAGCTCGAACGAGCGGACCCGGTCGGCCACGTCGTACACCATCGTGGTCAGCATCAGCTCGTCCGCGCCGGTGCGCTCCAGCAGCGCACCCAGCTGCCGGGCCACCGTCTCCGGCGAGCCCGTCGCCTGCCCCTCCCGCCGCTGGACCACGAACTCCCGCTCCAGCTCCGAGTACGGGTAGGCGGCCGCCTCCTCCGGCGTGGCGAGGGGTTCCGGCCGGCCCGAGCGCAGCTTCAGGAACGACAACCCGGCCGGCCCGGCCAGCCACTCCGCCCGCTCGTCGGTCTCCGCGCAGACCGCGTTGACCGCCACCATCGCGTACGGCCGCTCCAGCCACTGCGACGGCCGGAAGCTCTGCCGGTAGAGCTGCAACGCGGGCAGGGTGTTCTGCGCGCTGAAGTGGTGCGCGAACGAGAACGGCAGCCCCAGCAGGCCGGCGAGCTGGGCGCTGAACCCGCTGGACCCGAGCAGCCACACCGCCGGCGACTGCCCCCGGCCCGGGGTGGCGGTGATCGGACCAGGTTCGGCCCCGCTGAAGTAGTTCATCAGGTCGGCCAGCTCCCGGGGGAAGTGCTCCGCCGACAGCCCCTCCATGGTGCGGCGCAGCGCCAGCGCGGTCACCTGGTCGGTGCCCGGCGCGCGGCCGATGCCCAGGTCGATCCGGCCCGGGTGCAGCGCCTCCAGGGTGCCGAACTGCTCGGCCACCACCAGCGGCGCGTGGTTGGGCAGCATCACCCCACCCGAGCCGAGCCGGATCGTCGAGGTGTGCGCCGCCAGGTGAGCGAGCAGCACCGCCGGGGCGGAGCTGGCGATCGCCGGCATGTTGTGGTGCTCGGCCACCCAGAACCGGCGGTAGCCCAGCTCCTCGGTCCGGCGGGCCAGCTCGGTGGTGTGCCGCAGCGCCTCGCCGGCGTTGCCGGTGGCGGCGACCGGGGCAAGATCAAGAACAGACAACGGTACGTCGATCACAGCACAGACCAACCCGTCCGACGCGCCTTTTGTTCCGGGCGGCGCCCGGGCCGCTACCTCAGTCGGTGCTCCGGTAGCCCATGCCCGACCCGTAGGGATAGAGGACCTTGCTGCCGTCCGGCGTACGAACGGTGACCGGCAGGCGGCCGGTGGGCTCCGTGCCGACCAGGGTGTCCGCGATCGCGGCGAGGGACACGTCCCGGTAGCCGTACGCCGCCAGGAAGGTGGGGGCGGACGGGAAGTAGGCGATGTCGTACGGCCCACCCACGGCGACCGTCAC
This sequence comes from Micromonospora sp. NPDC003776, assembly GCF_053605645.1. Classification (NCBI taxonomy): domain Bacteria; kingdom Bacillati; phylum Actinomycetota; class Actinomycetes; order Micromonosporales; family Micromonosporaceae; genus Micromonospora; species Micromonospora sp. NPDC003776. Next base: position 7,956 of record NZ_JBSGJR010000154.1, on the reverse strand, counting down.
CACCGGCTTGTTCGTCGCCAGCAGCGCCTGGACCAGGTTCTGCTGGGTCACGTCGCCCCAGGCGTCGTTCGTGAGCACCACCGTGACGTCGCTCGCACCCGCCGCCGCCACCACCTGCGCGATGGTCTGCGCGTCCGGCGACCCGGTCCACATCGGCGTCGCCACCAGCCCCTTCGCCGACAACTTGTCCGCCAGCGACGGGACCCCGTTGAAGCCCCAGCCGGTGACCAGCACGTGCTCACCGGAATTCGCCGGCAACGGCAGCACACCGGCCCGGTTGCGCAGCAGGGTCATCGAGCGGCGCGCGGCCTCGGCCATGGTCTGCTGGTCGGCCGCGGTGCCGACCCTCGAGTCGACCGCCTCGCTGGTGGTGAACGGGTCGTCGAACAGCCCCAACTCGACCTTCATCCGCAGGATCCGGTACACCGACTGGTCGATGCGCTCCCGGCTCACCGTGCCGTCGCGTACCGCCCCCAGCACGGTGGCGACCGCGGCCGGCGGGTCCGTCGGCAGCAGCAGCTCGTCGTTGCCGGCCCGGATGGCCCCGAGGATCACCTGGTCCTGCGGGATGTCCTTCAGCGCGTCGGCGCGCAGCGCGTCGGTGACCACGACCCCGTCGTAGCCCAGCGTGTCGCGCAGCAGCCCGGTGATGATCGGCTCGGAAATAATCGCCGGCGTCCGGGACGGGTCCAGCGCGGGCACGATCACCGCCGTCGGCATGATCGACTTCACCCCGGCGGCGATCGCCGCCCGGAACGGCGGGATGTCCGTCCGCAGGATCTCCTCGCGCGTCTCGTCGACGACCGCGATGCCCGTGTCGGGATTGGCCTCCGCGCTGCCCAACCCGGGGAAGTGCTTGGCCGTCGCGGCGACCCGGTTCTCCTGGTATCCGAGGACCGCCGCCGCGCCGAACGCCGACACCGTCGCGGTGCGGTCGCTGAACGCCCGGGTCCCGTCCGCCGTGTTGCGGGGATTGGTGTTGACGTCGACCACCGGCGCGTGGTCCATGTTGATCCCCATCGCCCGCAACTGCCGGCCGGTGGAGGCGGCCGTCGAGTACGACAGACCGCGGTCGAACGTCGCGCCGATCGCCATGTTGCCCGGCGAGATCGCCGCCGGCGGCGGGATCCGGGTGACGACACCGCCCTCCTGGTCGGTGCTGATCTGCACCGGCACGCCGTCGTCGGCCAACGCCGCCCGCTGCAGCCCGTTCGACAGCAGGGCCACCTGCTGGGGGTTGTTCAGGTTGTTGGTCTGCGTGAAGTAGATGATGCCGCCCGGGTGGAACTTCGCCAGCAGCTCCGCGCCGTTACGCACATCGCTGCCGTAGAGCGCCTGGTTGGCCGCCACATCGGCGGCATTCGTCGTCGTGGCCGTGTCGCCGTTGACCTGGAAGACGAACATCTGGCCGACCTTCTCCGCCAGCGTCATGTCCGCCATGGCCGCCCGCACCCGCCGGTCCACCGACTCACCCCCGCCCGGGCCGCCGTCGGCCCGGTGCGCGACCGGACCCGGGCCCGCGCCCGCGCCCAGCCCGGCGGATCCTCCGGCGGCGAGAACGAGGCCGCACGTGGCGACGAGCACGACGGGCAGCCGTCGCACGGCTGCGGTGAACCGACGGAACATGCCGCTGTCCTCCAGCGATCAGTGACCCCGACTGCCGGCGTCCCTCCGTCGCACCCTGCCGAACAGGACATGAATGTGGAGCTTTGTCGCTTTCAAATCACCCAGGAGAGGCGATACCGCCGACCACCCGGCAGGCCCGCGCGCTATCCCATGCCCCGCGCCTGCTCGAAGATCAGACTCGTCTGCGTGTGCTGCACCGCCGGATCCACCGCCAGGTGATCCAGCACGAAGTCCCGCAACGCGTCCCCCGACGCCGCCCGCACGTGCAGCACGTAGTCCTCCGCGCCCGCGACGTGGAACACCGACACCACCCCGGGCAGCCGCACCGACCGGGCCCGGAACGCGTCCACCGCCGCCCGCTCGTGCGCCGCCAACCGCACCGACACCAACGCCTGCAACGGCAGGCCCACCGCCGCCGGATCCACCTCCGCGTGGAAACCCCGGATCGCCCCGCACTCCCGCAACGCCCGGGTCCGGGTCAGACACGTCGACGGCGCCACCCCCACCCGCTCGGCCAGGGCATTGTTCGGCAACCGGCCGTCCGCGGCCAACTCGGTCAGGATCGCGCGGTCGATGTCGTCCAGGGCCGCGAACGGCGGCCGCACATCATTCGGTGCGAGGGGCATGCCAGCATCATCCGCCGAACCTCCCGATGCCGAAAGACCCGTGCGTAGAATCTTCTTCGCCTCTCTTGCCTCATAGCCGCCTGATGTTCGACGCTTCCGGCCATGACCGCCGTGGACACCAGAGCCGTGCACGCCGGGCGCGACGACCTCGCCGGTCTCGGCGTCCACGTGCCACCGATCGACCTCTCCACCACCAACCCGCTCCCCTCCGTCGAGGGCGGTGGTGACGCCTACGAGGCCCTCGCCACCGGCGGCACCCTCCCGGCCGGCGCCAGCGCCGTCTACCAGCGGCTCTGGAACCCCACCGTGGCCCGCTTCGAGACCGCCCTCGCCGAACTCGAAGGCACCGCCGAGGCCGTCGCCTTCGCCAGCGGCATGGCCGCCCTCACCGCCACCCTGCTCGCCGCCACCCGCGACGGGAAACGCCACGTCGTCGCCGTCCGCCCCCTCTACGGCGGCACCGACCACGTGCTCGCCACCGGCCTGCTCGGCACCGACGTCACCTGGGCCCGACCCGACCAGGTCGCCGACGCCGTCCGCCCCGACACCGCCCTGGTCGTCGTCGAGACCCCGGCGAACCCCACCCTCGACCTCGTCGACATCGCCGCCCTCGCCGCCGCCGCCGGCGACGCCCCACTGCTCGTCGACAACACCGTCGCCACCCCGGTGCTCCAGCAGCCCGCCCGGCACGGCGCCGCCCTCGTGCTGCACAGCGCCACCAAGAGCATCGGCGGCCACGGCGACGTCCTCGCCGGCGCCGTCGCCTGCGACGCCGCCTGGGCCACCCGACTGCGCCAGGTCCGCGCCGTCACCGGCGCGATCCTCCACCCGCTCGGCGCCTACCTGCTGCACCGCGGCCTGCAGACCCTGCCGCTGCGGGTCCGCGCCCAACAGGCCGGCGCCGAGAAGCTCGCCGCCTGGCTCGCCGGCCACCCGGCCGTCCAACGGGTCCACCACCCGTCGCTGTACGACCCCGCCGGGCTGGTCGGCCGCCAACTGTCCGGCACCGGCAGCCTGCTCGCCTTCGAGGTACGCGGCGGCGCCCCCGCCGCGGCCGCCGTCGCCGGCGCCTGTCGCCTGATCACCCACGCCGTCTCCCTCGGCGGCGTCGATACCCTGATCCAGCACCCCGCCTCGCTCACCCACCGGCCGGTCGAGGGCGACGCCAAGCCGGACGGCGGGCTGCTGCGGCTCTCCGTCGGACTGGAGGACCCGGAGGACCTGCGGGCGGACCTGGAGCAGGCGCTGTCGGAGCTCTGACCCCGGGCGGTCGCTGGGCGGCCGCGGGTCGGTCACGGCGAGGGCCGGCCCGTGTCAGGACTTCGGGCCGACGTGCTTGTCGAGCGCGGCCACCGCGTCGCGGCGCGCGACAGAGAGCGAGTTGCGGCGGTTCATCTTCCAGGCGATGCGCAGTAGGTCCAGCGCCCACTGGCAGAGGCCCATGATGTCCGTTGACTCGTTAGTGAACATGTAGCGCGGGTAGACGTACCGTTTACCGCGGACGGTGACCCGGTTGGCGAAGCGGCAGCCGTCGGAGTGGAAGAGGCCGCGAAGGAAGTCGCCGGGGTGCGCCTCGACGATCGTGCGCTGCCACTCGGCCAGGACAATCCGGCGCTCGTGCTTCTTGCCCGGACCGTGTTGCGGGAACAGGCACGGCCAGTGCTTGCCGTAGCTCTGGACATTGACGCAGCCCTGCTGCTGAACGCGCTGCACCTTTTCTGCCAGCACGGCGCGCATCGCCTTGTCGCAGGCGTCGATCAGGTCCGGCCACCTGTTGCTGCACGAGACTCGCAGCACCGGCACCCGTGCGGTGGTCACGAGATGTCCGTCGCCCAGGTAGAGGCCGAGCAGATACACGTAGGCGGCGGGATCTGTCGGATTCTCGACGTCGCTAAGACAGCGGAAACAGCGCAAAGCGGTGCCCTGGATGAGCGGGTCGGGCCGATCCTTGCACCAGTGCCAAACCGTGCGGTAGGAGAGCCCGACCCCGCGGGCCGCTTCGGCGACCGTGGCGCCAGACAGGAACAGGTGCCGTGCTCGGGCGCGTATCTCGGGTGGATGCACGAGCTCATCTTCGAACGCCCGTACGACAATTTTGGTGCCCCCGGTGGGATTCGAACCCACACTTTATGGCTTTTGAAACCATCGTCTCTGCCGTTGGACTACAGGGGCCTTCAGTTTCTCGGCCTGCACAGGTTACCTACTAGGCTAGGGGCGGCGACACCCGGCAGGGCGGGTGTCGGGGTCGAACTGGTGGGAGTGGCTCGTGGCCGAGACGGAGACCGAGCGCAGGCGCGTACTGATCGCCGAGGACGAGGCGCTCATCCGGCTGGACCTGGCCGAGATGCTGGTCGAAGAGGGCTACGAGGTGGTCGGCGAGGCCGGTGACGGCGAGACCGCCGTCAAGCTCGCCGAGGAGTTGAAGCCGGACCTGGTCATCCTCGACATCAAGATGCCGATCATGGACGGGCTGGCGGCGGCTGAGCGGATCGCCGGCGCGCGGATCGCCCCGGTGATCATCCTGACCGCGTTCAGCCAGCGCGACCTGGTGGAGCGGGCGCGGGCGGCCGGTGCGATGGCGTACCTGGTCAAGCCGTTTCAGAAGAGCGACCTGGTGCCGGCGGTGGAGATCGCGCTGTCCCGCTACTCGGAGATCGCCGCGCTGGAGGCGGAGGTCGCCGGCCTGACCGACCGGCTGGAGATCCGCAAGACCGTGGAGCGGGCCAAGGGCGCGCTGATGACCACGTACGGGATGACCGAGCCGCAGGCTTTCAAGTGGATCCAGCGCACCGCGATGGACCACCGGATGACCATGAAGGAGGTCGCCGAGCGGATCCTCGCGGAGACCGCCGGCGGCGAGGTGGCGCAGCCCGCCTCCTGACCGCCGTCCCACCGGCCGGCGCGGTCGGGCGCCGGGGGCGCGGACGGGTTCCCCGCGTCGGCTGCGGTCGATACGATCGCCGCCATGCGGCGTGGCGTGGCGGTGCTCGGCCTGCTCGTCGTGCTGCTCGCCGGCTGCCGCTCGACTCGGGCTGCGGCCCCGCCCACCCCCGCGCCGGTGCGGCCGGCCTGGCAGCCGGTCACCCTGCCCGTGCCGCCGGGCGCTCCCGGTCGGTTGGCGCTGCGGGACGTCACGGCCTGTGACGGCCGGTGGTTCGTGGTGGGCGCGGTGATCGACGCGGCCGGCGCCACCCGGCCGGCGGCCTGGAGCAGCCCCGACGCGGTCACCTGGACACCCCTGCGGCCGGTGCCGCGCACCGCGTACGGCGTGGAGAATCTGCTGACCGCGGCGGGCTGCCGGGACGGCCGGCTGGCCGCGGTGGGCGGCAAGACGGGTGGGGTGCACGGCAATCCGCGGATCAGCACGTGGCGGCAGGTGGTCGACGGCTCGCTGGTGGAGGTGCCGGCGGAGTTCGAGGTGTTCGGCGGCCAGGACGCGGTGAACGTCGGGCACCTTGTGGGCGGGCCGCGGGGGTGGCTGATCTCGGGCAACCGGGCCACCGGGGCGGCCGCCTGGGTCTCCCCGGACGGGGCGGATTTCCGGCTGGTCAGCGGGGTGCCGGAGCTGGCCGCCGACGCGGCGGGCCGGCCCTGGGCGGCGGACGGCGTGGCGGTGCCGTCGGGCTGGCTCCTGGTGGGCTCGGTGCTGCCGCCGGGGCGTACCGGATCGGCTCCGGCGGTGTGGAGCTCGGCGGACGGGCGGAGCTGGCGGCGCGCGGTGCTCTCCGGCGGGGCGGACGGGGCGGACCTGCAGCGGGTGGTCCGGGTCGGCGAGCGGACGGTGGCGGTGGGGCGGCGCGGCGACGGCCTGGGCGCCTGGCTGGGGGAGGGTGGCGGCTGGCGGCCGGGCGGCGCGTTCGGTGGCGCCGGGACGGACCGGCCGGGCCGGGTGTGGGGGCTGGCGGCGCGGTCCGACGGCGCGTTCGCGGTGGTGGCCGGCGGTGCGACCGGTGCCGGCTGGTTCTCGCCGGACGGCGGGCGGTGGTTTCCGGTGGTGCTGCCGGCCGGGGTCCCGGCGGCGGCCGACCGGTCGGTGGCGGTGGCCGGGGCGGGGGAGTCGGTGGTGCTGCTGGTGGACGACGGTGACCGGGCCGGGGTGTGGCTGGCGCGCGGGCCGTGGAGCCCCGGCTGACGCTCCCACCAGCGTGTTTCCGTCCGGTGTCGGATGTCCGATTTTCCCCTCGACGGGAGGCGTGTGTTACAGCACATCTGTGAATCCGGCCACTCAACGTAACGGTTAGGTCAACCCCGTCTCGCAGGTCTACCTTCGCGCTCCCAGGTGGGATAACGTCCCGGCCCAGACCGGGATCGCGGTCGGTCCGGCCAGCCCCCGCAAGGTCCAATTCGTCGTGGGTGGTTCCGGGCCTTCGGACGGAGGAGGGTACGAGCCGTGAGGCAGAAGCTCGCACGGGTGCTCGGTGGCGTGGCCATCGGCGCGCTCGTTTTCAGTGGCGCGGCCTGCAAGGCCGACAGCGGCAGTGAGGCGGGCGGCGGAAAGGCCGCCTGCGACCTGAAGATCGGCTTCTTCGGCGCGCTGACGGGTGACGCTGCGGGTCTCGGTATCCACATGCGCAACGGCACCCAGCTGGCCATCGAGCAGTACAACGCGGAGAACAAGGACTGCCAGGTCAAGCTGGAGCAGTACGACTCCCAGGGTGACCCGGCCAAGGCCCCGGCCCTGGCCCAGCAGGCGGTCGGCGACAGCAAGGTCGTCGGCATCATCGGCCCGGGCTTCTCGGGCGAGTCCGAGGTGGCGGACCCGATCTTCGACGCGGCCGGCCTGCCGACCATCACCCCGTCGGCGACCCGTCCGAGCCTGAGCACCAAGAACTGGAAGGTCTTCCACCGCGGCGTCGGTAACGACACCTCCCAGGGCCCGGCCGCCGGTCGGTACATCAAGAACGTGCTGAAGGCCGAGAAGGTGTACGTCGTCGACGACCAGTCGGCATACGGCGCCGGCCTGGCCGACGAGGTCAAGAAGGTCATCGGCACCCCGGTCGGCTACGACAAGATCCAGGTCAAGCAGACCAACTTCTCTGCCGTGGTCACCAAGATCACCAGCAGCGGCGCGACCGCCCTCTTCTTCGGTGGCTACTACACCGAGGCCGGCCTGCTGCTCAAGCAGCTCAAGGGCGCGGGCTGGAAGGGCACCATGATCGCCGGTGACGGCGTCAACGACTCCAACTTCATCAAGGTCGCCGGCCAGCAGGTCGCCGAGGGCACGATCCTGACCTGCCCGTGCGCCCCGGCCACCAAGGCCAAGGGCAGCTTCGTCACCGACTACAAGACGAAGTTCAACGTGGACCCGGGCACCTACGCCGACGTGTCCTTCGACATCACCAAGATCATGCTCGAGGGCATCAAGGCCGGTAAGTCGAGCCGGGCGGACCTGAACTCCTTCATCAACAGCTACAGCGGCACCGGCGCCGCCACCGGTGTGACCTACAAGTTCGAGTCCAACGGCGAGCTGGACCCGGCCCAGGTCATCGTCTGGGCGTTCAAGGTGAACGCGGGCCAGGTCGTCCCCGACATCGAGATCCCCAAGGCCTGACCGGGTTCGTCCGGTCCCGCCACGGGACGCCAGGCGTGGGGGGGGGGGGGGGGGGGGGGCCGCCCCCCCCCCCCCCCCCCCCCGGGGGGGCGCCGCCCGCAGGACCAGAGGTGGGGGCGTGGCGCAACCGCGCGGGGCCCGCCACCCGCCGCG
>NZ_JBSGJR010000153.1:0-12431 GCF_053605645.1 Micromonospora sp. NPDC003776 | reverse complement strand
CGACCCACCACGGGTACGCAGGACGCCGCCACCGTCGACCTGGTGCACCGGCTGCGCCGGGCCACCGCCGGACAGCCGGTCGCGGTGGGTGGGGCGGCCGCCGCCAGCATCGACTTCGCGGAGCTGACCGCCGACCGGCTGCCCACGGTGATCGTGGTGGTGGTCGGGCTGTCCCTGCTGCTGCTGGTGGTGATCTTCCGGTCCCCGCTGCTGGCGGTGAAGGCCGGCCTGCTGAACCTGCTCTCCATCGGCGCCGCGTACGGCGTGCTGGTCGCCGTCGTGCAGTGGGGCTGGGCCGGGCGCGCCCTGAACTTCCCCACCACCATGCCGGTGACCGCCTGGGTGCCGTTGATCATGTTCCCGATCCTGTTCGGACTCTCCATGGACTACGAGGTCTTCCTGGTCTCCCGCATCCGCGAGGCGTACGACGTCACCGGCGACACCCGCCGGGCGGTGCGGGACGGGCTGGCCGGCAGCGCCCGGGTGGTCAGCGCCGCGGCGGCCATCATGATCGCGGTGTTCCTGTCCGTGATGCTCGGCGCCGACCTCGGCGTCAAGCAGCTCGGGCTGGGCCTGGCCGTGGCGGTCCTGGTGGACGCGACCGTGGTGCGGCTGGTGCTGCTACCGGCGTCGATGGAGCTGCTCGGTCGCTACAACTGGTGGCTGCCGGGCTGGCTGGACCGGCTGCTTCCCACGGTCCGGCTCGAGGGTTCGGACCCGCCGGGACCGGGGCGGGCGCAGGCCCTGGCTGGCTGAGGGCGGTCCAGGGCGGGCCACCGGCGCGGGACCCCGGCACGGGGCGGGGTCCCGCACCGGCCGGACGTGGCTCCCCCGCCGGCGGCAGCGTCTCCCCGACGTGGGGGATCCCGGTGGCAGCTGCCTCGTCGGATGCTGGGCCCGGCTGAGGAGGACGCTCGCATGACCACCGATTCCTGGGACGCACTGCCGTTCGTCGACGAGCACCGGGTCCTCGTCCCGGCTCCCGCGCCCGCCGTGTGGCAGGCCCTCACCGGGCTGGTGCCGGGTGCCGGCACCGGCAGCGGTGCGGTGGCCCGGCTGCTCGGCACCGAGCCGCGGCGCGCCACCGGCACCCTCTTCGAGCCGGGCGCCACCCTGCCGGGCTTCGCGGTCACCGAGGCGGTGCCCGGGCGGCGGCTCCGGCTGACCGGCCGGCACCGGTTCTCCCGCTACTCGCTGGTCTTCACCCTGACGCCGGAGCGCGGCGGCACGCTGCTCAGCGCCCGCACGGACGCCGCGTTTCCCGGGCTGCCCGGCCGGCTCTACCGCCTGCTGGTGATCGGCTCCGGCGGCCACCGCGTGCTGGTCGGGCGCATGCTCCGCGCCGTCGGCCGCCGCGCGGCGGTCACGCCGGGCTAGGCCCGGGTGCGTCGATGCCGAAGACGGCCACCGTCCGCACCCCGCCGTCCCCGGCCGGCTCGCTGCGGGAGCCGATCCGCCGGAAGCCGGCCTTCTCGGCGACCCGGATCGAGGCGAGGTTCGCCTCGTCCGACTCCAGGAGCACCTGCGGTACCCGCAGCTCGGTCCGCGCCCAGCCGACCAGGAGCCGGACCGCGCGCGGCGCGACGCCCCGGCCACGCTGCGCCGGGAACACGCCGTAGGCGACGGTGGCCACCGCGTCGTCGCGGAACTGGAGGTTGATCATCCCCACCGGCTCGTCGGTCGCCGCGTCGGCGATCACCAGCGGGGCGGCCCGTCCGCTGCGCCACGCCTCGTCGGCCCGGGCCAGGCTGGTGCGGCGGGCCTCGGCATCCATCGGCTCGTCGTCCAGCCAGCGGCGGGCCTCCGGATCGTGGCTGGCCGCGGCGATCGCGTCGAGGTCGGACGCCCGTCGCAGCCGCAGGCTGATCGCGCCGTCGGTGAGTGGCGCGGCGGGCGGCGGGATCGGACCGGAGCGGGTCATGGCCGGCATCGTACGGCCCGGCCCGCCGCGGCGTCCGTCCCGCGCGTCCCGGCCGGCGGTCGCGCCGGCGGCAGCCGCCCGGCTACCGCGGCGCTCCGGGAACCGCCGCGCCGAGGACCGCCGGCACCACGGCGGCCACCAGGAGCGCGGCGGGCGCGGGGGCCGGTCGGGCGCGACGCGTAGCGCCACCGCACGGTCGGCCGGGGTGTGGCCGGCCCTCGGTGCCCGCTCACCGCTCGGCGGGCACCACATACGGGAAGGAGTCGGTGCGGGCGTCCTTGCTGGTGTCCGGGGTGAGCCCGGAGGTGATGCCGGTGTTGAGCACCAGGGAGAACATCACCTCCGGCGCGTTGTCGGCCATGGTGCGTCCGTTGCGGAGCGCGAAGCCGTAGTTGGCGGGCGTGCCCACCTGGTACGACAGCACGTCCGGGTAGAGCTGGCGGGCCGCATCCCAGCCGTAGGCCTGCGGATCGGGCGCGGTGCCGTTGGCCGCGACGACCCGGGCCACGGCCGAGGCGATCTCCTGTCCGTCGGCGCGCAGGTCCTCGCAGGGGTGCCGGGTGTTGGCGGGGTTGGCGAAGTCGGTGTCGGTGGGCCAGAAGATCGGCCACATCATCGGGTGGCCGGCGCGGTTGATCTGCCGCCATCCGCCGGCGTCGGTGGCCAGCTTGGTGGCGGCCCAGACGCCGATTCGGGTGCCGACCCGCAGCATCGACTCGTCGCGGGAGATCTCCATGACGATCGAGTCGACGGTGGTGCCGGCGAAGCTGTTCTTCGCGTTCGCCGGTTGCCAGGCGCCGCGGTCGAGCCTGGCTGCGTTCTTGAAGGCGGCGTTGACGGTGGCGAGTTGGTCCAGGTCGATGTAGAAGGGGTCGGTGATCCGCCCGGCCCAGACCCGCAGGTGCTCACCGGTCACCTCCTCCCGGGTCCGGCCCTGGGCGAGCAGGGTTCCGGTCGCGCCGTCGTCCCGCGCCTCGGTGCCGGTGAGTGCGTGCACGGTGAGGTCCTGCCGGCCCTGCCCGTCCAGCTCACCGAAGGCCACCCGGTAGGTCAGCTCCTCCATCTCCGAGCCGTCGATGTGGACCTTGAACTCGTAGCGCGCCTCATGGTGGAAGCCGGGCTTGATGTCCGCCCTGGTCACCGAGCTGTTCACGTCCATCACGAGGACGGTGCCCTGCTCGCCGTCGAAGACGTACAGGTCGTCGAGGAAGAGCTGGCCGCTCTGCGCGGCGAGCGGGGTGTCGAGATGGTGCGACATCGGCGGGCTCCTGGGATCGCTGACCGGACTGACAGGCCGAGCCTAATTCGCACAAAAGCCACATACGCCCCGATCCGTGCGGAGGTGCAGCCGCGGTCAGCCGACGCCGGCCATCGCCCCGAGGCGACGGGCGAGCCGGGCGACGGCCTCCCGCAGCTCCGGCGGCTCCAGCACCTCGGCCTCGAAGCCCAGCCGGGCCACCTGCACGGCGAGCCAGTCCACATCGTCCCCGCCAACGACGAGCACGCACCACCCGTCGTGGCCCTCCTCGACGCGCGCCACCTGGGGCGGCACCAGCTCCCGCAACCGGTCCGGCCGGGCGTGCACCCGCACCCGGGCGAGATACCGGTACGGCGCCCCGGTCACCGACCGCTGCACGTACGCGACCGGGTCCGGGTGCTCCCGTGGCCGGAAGCGCCAGGTCGTCGCCGCCATTTCGCTCATCCGGTCCAGCCGGAAGGTGCGCCAGTCGTCGCGGTCGACGTCCCAGGCCATCAGGTACCAGCGGCGGCCGGTCGTGACCATCCGCACCGGCTCGACCGTGCGCTCGCCCTGCCCGCCGTCGCGGCCGGGATACCGGAAGCGCACCCGCACGGTGTCGCGACAGGCCCGCGCGAGCGTCAGCAGCACCTCGGGGTCCACCTCGACGCCGGGACCGACGAGGGTCTCGGTCGCGGCGTACACCGCGCGCACCTCGGCGCGCAGCCGGGACGGCATCACCTGGTCGAGCTTCGCGAGCGCCCGCAGCGCCGCCTCGCCCGCCCCGGCGACCGTGCCGCCCGACGCCAGCCGCAGCGACACCGCCGTGGCGATCGCCTCCTCGTCGGCGAACAGCAGCGGCGGCAGTCGGGTGCCCGCGCCGAGCCGGTAGCCGCCGCCGACGCCCGCCGTCGCGTGCACGGGATAACCGAGGGCCCGCAGCCGCTCCACGTCGCGGCGCACCGAACGGTCGGTGACCCCCAGCTCCGCGGCGAGCTCGGCGGCCGTCCAGGACGGCCGCCGCTGCAACAGCGCCAGCAGCCGCAGGACCCGCTCGGTCGTCGCCTCCACGGTCACCCGCCAATCGTTGCACGCATCGCGGAACGATCCTGTCCGCTATCCGGGGGAGACTCGGAGCCATGACCGACCCGACCTGGAGCGCCCTGCTCCCCCTGCCCGCTCATCAGCGACCGGAGGCGAGCTGACCATGGCCCGCGACGTACAGATCACCTTCGACTGCGCCGACCCCGCGGGGCTGTCGGCGTTCTGGGCCCAGGCCCTCGGCTACCGGCTGCAGGACCCACCCGCCGGCTTCGAGACGTGGGAGCAGGCGCTGGAGGCGATGGGCGTCCCGCCCGAGCGCCGCAACGACGCCTCCGCGCTGATCGACCCCGAGGGCGCCGGGCCCCGGCTGTTCTTCCAGCGCGTGCCCGAGGGCAAGCAGGCCAAGAACCGCGTGCACCTCGACGTGCGGGCCGCTCCCGGGCTCGTCGGCGACGCGCGGATGGCGGCCCTGGAGGCGGAGGCCGAGCGGCTCGTCGGCCACGGCGCCACCCGCCTCCAGCGCCATGAGCCCGCTCCCCCGCTCGGCGCCGGTCACATCGTCATGGCCGATCCCGAGGGCAACGAGTTCTGCCTCGACTGATCGGCCGCCGGCGTAGGTAGGATCACCTTCTACCCGCGTTGAGGGGGTGTGCCGTGGCCGCATCCGACGCCGAGGCCGTCCGCGACGAGTACGACGTGCTCTACCGCGACACCGCCGACTCGGGCGGGCCGCCCTGGGCGATCGGCGGCCCGCAACCGGCGCTCGCGGCGCTCCTCGACGACGGGATGCGGGGCCCGAAGGTACTCGATGTCGGCTGCGGCACCGGCGATCTCGCGCTGGCGCTCGCCCGCCGCGGCTACGCGGTGACCGCGGTCGACATCTCCCCCGTGGCGATCGGCATGGCCCGCGCCAAGGCCGCCGCCGAGGGCCTCACCGTCCACTTCGAGGCCCAGGACGCCACCGCCCTGTCGCTGCCGTCGGCGCCGTTCGACTCGGTGTTCGACTCCGGCCTCCTGCACAGCCTGCACCGGCGCGGCGACGGCGGCGGGGTGGAGGACTATCTCCGCCTCCTGCCGGGCCTCGCCGCGCCGGACGCGACCGTCTTCGTCCTGGCCGTGTCCTTCGAGGCCGGGCAGGGCTGGGGCGTGTCCGAGGAGTTCCTACGGGCGGCCTTCGCCGAGCCGCAGTGGACCGGCACGCGGATCGAGGAGATCGACGTGGCCGCGGAGACGGACGGCCAGCACCTGCTGTTGGCCGGCTTCCTGCTCCGCACGGTCCGCGCCGCCGACGGCTGACCCGGCCGCTGGGCCGCATGGGCGCCGCCGGCGAGCCCGCCCGCGGTCACCGTCCGGCCCCGGGCGTCCGCCGGACCGCTCACGCCGTGCCGCCGGGCGGCATCGCGACCGGCGGGTCGGCGGCCGCCGGCAACAGCACCGACAGCACCCGGGCGTACGGGCGGAACCCTGCGGCGTCGTAGATCCGGCGGGCCGGATTGCCGTCGGCCACCGACAGGCCGACCGCCGGCAGCCCGGCCTCGCGGGCGCCCCGCAGCGCGTGGGTGAGCAGCGCCCGACCGAAGCCGCGGCCCTGGGCGCGCGGCGCCACCGCCAGGTTCAGCACCCAGGCGCAGACGTCCGCCGTCCACGGCACCGGCCCGGCGCACAGCACATGACCGGCGCTGCGCCCGGCCGGATCAATCAGGCGGGCCGAGGCGGGCAGCAGCGGCGGCACCGGCTCCCCGGTGTCGAACATGCCGCGTACCTCGGCGGTGTCGCCGGCCGTCCACGGCCCGTCCGGGTGGCCCGGCCCGTACGCCGCCGCCAGCCCCTCGGCCAGCTCGTCGTCCCAGCCGGGGCCGCCCAGCGACCAACCGGACGGCAGCGCCGCCGGCGCCGGCACCTCGGCCAGGTCGTGGCGCAGGTCGGTCGCGGCGCGGTGCCGGGTGAGGCCGGCGGCCACCAGCGCGTCCACCACCCCGTCGTCGGACGTCTCCAGCCGGAACCCGGCGAGATCACGGCGCGCCTGCTCGGCGACGTGAACCCGAGCCGCCCCGGGCAACGGCCGCAGCTCGGCCGCCACCGGCGTCCCGTCGTCGTCGCGCAGGCGCATCCGGGCCAGCGCCGTACCGTCGTCGGTGACCAGCAGCGAGTCGGCGGCGTCCTCGGGATGGGGGCGTACGGGCATCCGCGCGAGGCTAGCGGTTCGGATGCTCGGGCGCCACGGAGAATGCGGGCCTCACGCCCTGGCCCCCACGCTGCGGACCCCGGCCGCCGGCGCCTCCCCCAGGTCGAGGGTCCAGTGCTGACCGATCAGGTCGTGGCCGAAGCTGTGGTGCGGCTCCTCGTCGGTGAGGACGAACCCGAAGGCCTGGTAGATCCGCCGGGCCGACACCAGCACGTCGTTGGTCCACAGGGTGACCTGCCGGTAGCCGGCGTCGCGCGCGAAGGCGAGGCAGGTCTCCACCAGCCGGGAGCCCACGCCCAGCCCGCGCGCGGCCGGGGCGACCAGCAGGATCCGCAGCTTCGCCACCCCGGGTACGTCGCCGGCCACGCAGAAGACGCACCCCGCGCGCTCGCCGTCGAACTCGGCGATCCAGGCCGCCTCGGTAGCCGGGTCGTGATCGGCGGCGTAGTCGGCCACGATCCTGGCCACCAGCGCCTCGAAGTCGGTGTCCCAGCCGAACTGCCGGTCGTAGACCTCGCCGTGAGCCATCACCACCCAGCCCAGGTCGCCGGGGCGGTCGGCCCGGCGCACCACGACCTCCTGCTGCCTCATGATCTGCCCCCTCCACACTACTGACACAACTGTTTCAGTAGCGGTACGCTACCGCCATGCCCCCGGATCGGACCACCCCCTCGGCACGCCAGGTGGAGCTGCTGGAGGCCGCCTACCGGTACGTGCTCGAACACGGCCTCGCCGACCTGTCCCTGCGCCCGCTGGCCACCGCGATCGGCTCCAGCCCCCGCGTGCTGATGTTCCTGTTCGGCAACAAGGACGGCCTGGTACGCGCACTGCTGGCCCGCGCCCGCACCGACGAGCTGGCCATCCTGGACCACCTCCGCGACGCCGGCCGGGAGCCCATCGGCCTGACCACGGCCGCCGGGCAGATCTGGGCCTGGCTGGCCGCCGACGAGCACCGCGCGCTGTTGCGGCTCTGGGTCGAGGCGTACGGGCGGTCCCTCGTCGAGCCCGACGGCGCGTGGGCCGGATTCGCCCGGGCGACCGTGCAGGACTGGCTCGCCGTCCTGGCCGCCTGCCAGCCTCGGCCCGAGCGCGACAGCGACGAGGGCACAAGCCGCCGCACCCTGACGCTGGCGGTGCTCCGCGGCGCGCTCCTCGACCTCCTCGCCACCGGCGACCAGCACCGGATCACCGCCGCGGTGCGGCACCAGCTGGCCCTGCTCGGGCCCTGACCGCCGGCGCGCACCGGCCCTCCCGCACCCACCCCGGCATGGCACGATCCGGCGATGGCCACCTATGAAATCGCGCTCGTGCTGCTCGTCGACGCCTCGGGGGCGCTGCTCCTGCAACACCGGGACGGGAACACCCCCGTCTCGCCCAACCAGTGGAGCCTGCCGGGCGGCCACCTCGAGGCGGGTGAAACACCCGAGCAGGCCGCCCGCCGGGAACTGCGCGAGGAGACCGGCCTGACCGTCGATGAGCTGCACCCGCTGTGGACCGGCCCCCGCCCGTACGAGCAGGGCTTCCCGCACACCGTCACGGTGCACGTCTTCCGCGGCACCACCACGGCCCGGCAGGAGGACGTGGTGCTCGGCGAGGGACGCGCGATGGTCTTCGTCCCCCGGGACGAGGTCCTCGACCGCGACCTGGCGATCACCACGGCGCACGTCCTGTCCCACCACGTCGGGGGTGCGGCGGCGCAACTCTGACCCCGGAACACCCGCTCGCATCCGCTTTGCCCAGGAGATCGCCGAAGTCTTCCTCCAGATCGCGGTGTACGCGGGTCAGTCGCGGGTGAGCCCGGGCGGGAGGGCGTCCTCGTCCGGCCCGACCGGACGGGCATTGACCAGCGAATTGCCGTGCAGGGCGGCGATCAGGGCGGCCCCGCCACCGAGGTCGGTCCAGGCGTCGTCCCACAGCGCCGAGACCAGCCACGAACGATCCGCCGGAAAGAACAGATCGGGCAGTGACCCGTCGCCGCGCATATGGCCGGTCCGCCAGGTCAGCGCCTGCTCCGGTCCGGCCTCGACCAGCACGTACGGCCAGTCCCAGTAGAGCGACAGCTTCGGCGCGCCGGGGAAGACGATGTCGTGGGCGCCGGTGTCGAGATAGCCCAGCCACCACGGCTGGGCGGGGGTGTGCGCGACGAGCTCACCGACCAGGGCACGTTCGTGCGCCTCGAAACCGACACCGTCCGGCGGGTAGCAGGTGGCGTACGCGTCGAACACCGGCGGGATCGCCGCGGTGATCGAGAGGCCGGACGTGGTCCGACCGGCCAGCCAGGCCACGTCGCCGGCCGTGCCGATCCGCCAGGGCCGCCCGTCCTTCGTGACGTCCATGACGTCATCCAATCCGATACGGCAACCGCCCGGGCCGCTGACCGGTCGATGTTCGCGGAAGCGACTCCGCCGACGCGGCGTTACCGCGACACCTGCTCGGACCGCGGCGCGCCGTCGTACCGCCACAGCTGCGGCACCGCCTGGATGATGCCCGCCACGGCGAGAACGGTCAGCACCCCGCCCGCTGAGATCGCCCAGCGTGGCCCCCAGGCCGCCCCGGTCACGCCGTGCAGGAGGTTGCCGATCTGCGGGCCGCCCAGCGTGACGACGACCATCGATCCCTCGATCCGGCCGCGCAGTGCGTCGTCGGTGCTCGCCTGGCTGATGGCCCGACGGAACGTGCTGAGCACGAAGTTCACGCCCCCGCCGGCCAGCAGCGCGGCGGCGGCCAGCCACAGCTGAGGGGCCAGCCCCAGCAGCACGACCGCCACACCCCAGCCGGCGGCGGCGGACGCCATCAGGGCGCCGTGCCGCCGGGCGCGGGTGAACACGCCGGACACCAGACCGACCGCGAACACGCCCGCCGGGTAGCTGGCGTAGAGGACACCGAGCTGGAAACCGCCCCCGGCGGCGCCGCCGAACTCCCGCTCGGCCAACTCCGGGTAGAGCGCCCACGGCGCCCCGAGCACCATGGCGGCCAGGTCGACCCCGATCAGCGCCACCAGCAGCCGGCGGGTGAAGAGGTAGCGGAAGCCGTCCAGCAACTGCCCGACCACCGGCCGCCGCAGCGGCGCATTCGCGCCGACCGGCGACGGCGCCGTTCGGGTGGCCGCCACCGGCGCCGGCGACGACCCGGGTGCCAGCGGCGGCAGCCGGAAAACCGACCACATGACGACCAGCAGCGCCAGCGTGTCCAACAGGTACAACGCGCCCAGCCCCAGCACGGGAATCAGCACCCCGGCAAGCAACGGACCCACGATCGACCCGACGTACCGCACCAACGAGCTCAATCCGTTCGCGGCGGCCAGCAGGTCGGCCGGCACCAGACGGGGCACCACCGCACCCATCGTCGCCATGACCGCGCCATAGCTGAGGCCCTGACAGGCGACCAGCGCCATCAGCACCGGCACCGACCGCAGACCCAGGGCCGCCTGCGCCCACAGCCCCGCGTACGTCAACGCCAGGCCGCCGTCGGCGACCAGCAGCAGCCGACGGCGGTCGACGGCATCGGCGAGCACGCCACCCCACAACGCCGACACCACCAGCGCGACGAGCGACACCGCCGCCGAGGCACCGACCGTCGCGGACGAGCCGGTCATCGAGAACAACTGGGCGGGTACGGCGACCGCGCTGAACGAACCGCCCACCGCGGCGATCAGCGACGCTACCCACAGCCGCCGGTACGCGGCGATCGCCAGTGGACGCCGATCCACCAGACAGGCAGCCGGTCCACATCCCCCAGCGCCCCCTTCGGCACCGCCGCTTCCGCGGCCAGCGCTGCCACTTCCGGCTGCCGTCGTCGGCGCTGCCACACCCGCCACCCCCGGTCGGTTGATGCCGGCTGTGGCCGGCACCGAGGATGCTGAGCCCTGCCCCAGGGGAAAGGTCCAGCCCCCACCTGCGGGATACCGCCCTCGCCCACGGCGAGCTCCGGCTGCTCCGTCCCGCCGTGGCCGTCAGCTCGCCAGGGCGTCCCCGACCGGGTCCCGCAGCGACGTCGGGGAGAGCAACGGCTGGAGTGGCCCGTCATCGACGATCCCCGGCAACCGCCGGGCCACCCCGGCGAGCAGATCGGCGACCTGGACGCGCGGGTCGTCCCGGGAGTCGGCCATCACCAGCCCGGCCAGCGGTGATCCCCCGGCCGGTGACAGTCCGACGCGGTCGGCCAACACCCGCTGGAGGCGGCGCAACCGGTCGGCCGTCAGGGCGCTCTGCTCGTCGTGGGTCACCAGCACCCGCCGCCCGCCGCCGCTCCAGAACAGGACGGTCTCCGCCAGCGCCGGCAGCATCGGCTCCAGCGGTGGCGGGATCGACCGGTCGTCGTCGCTCAGCCTGGCCAGGACGGCGCTCACCCGGCTGGGGCTGAGCCGGTCGAGAACAGCCTCGGCCGGCGCGCCCAGCCCGTGTCGTACCAGCGCGTCCCGTGCCTCGAAGAACCGTTCCACGGTCGGCTGATCCGGCCGGTGTCGCCGCTTGAGCCGGAGCAGCTCGACGAAGGCCGAGAGGAAGACTCCCCAGGCGGGGCCGGCCGAGCGCCCGGCCCGGTACACGGCGAGGGCGGCCGGACGGTGTTCCTGCGTCAGGCGCGTCCCGGCCGCGTACGACGGCTCGGCCAGCAGCAGGTCGACGATGCGGGTGACGAGGAAGAACTGCTTGTCGACCAGCTGCACGTGCGCCCGGCCGCGCAGCGCCGCCAGGAACCAGTCCAGCACCTCGCCCGCTTCCGGCCGGCGCAGGAACTGCCGGGACTTGAACTCGTTCGGCGAGAACCGGAAACCGGAACGCAGCGTGGCGATCAGCTCGGCCGCCTCGTCACCGCGCAGGTCGACACTCGCGTGGGTGATCACCGGCGTGGCGGGGTCGAGCAGGTTGGTGCCGGAGAACCCCGATTCGTCACAGGCGATCTCCACGACCGCGCCGGCCAAGGCGTCCGCCGGCGGCAGCCCGCCCTGAAGCGGCAGCCTCATACCCGGTCCCCTGCCATGTCGACCATGGTGGCCGACCCGTCCCGATCGGACCACCCGGTTTGGCATTCCGGGCTTGCCCAGGTGCCGCGTCGCACCCGAGCCGACCTAGTCTCCTCGCATGGAGGACCAGCCCGCGAAGGCCCCGTTCGACTTCGCGCAGTACGCGCGCCGGGTGCACGAAGGGCCGTGCTTCGTCTGCGCGTTCGTCGCCGGCGACCCTGACTACCGCCACCATCTCGTCTACGAGGACGACCACACCATCGCCTTCCTCGCCCGTTACCCGACCCTGCTGGGCTACTGCCTCGTCGCGCCGAAGCGCCACCTGGAGAGCTGGGTGCACGACATGGAGCGGCCCCGGTTCCTCCGCTTCCAGGGCATCGTCCACGCGGTCGCGCGGGCCATCGCGGCGACGGTGCCGACCGAGCGGATGTACTCGATGAGCCTGGGCAGCCGGCAGGGCAACGCCCACCTGCACTGGCACCTCGCACCGCTGCCCCCGGGAGTCCCCTACGACCGGCAGCAGTTCCACGCGGTGATGGCCGAGAACGGCGTCCTGAGGGTCGACGACGAGGGCCAGGCGGCCCTCGCCCGGGCCATCCGCAGCCGGGTGGATCTGCGGCCGACTTCCGAGTAGGTGGACCCGGCGCGATCAGAGGTCCTGCTGCGGGTCGTTCAGGTCGCGTTCGATGCGGTCGGTTGCGGTACTCCGCTGCCCTGCCGCGGCAGGATCGACGCCGGTCGGTCCGGCAGGGTCATCGACGGCCGCCAGGAGCTGGCGGGCCGAGGCTTCGTCGGACGGGTGGACCAGGACGCGCACACCCTTCATCTGCAGGTGCGGGCGCATCCCTCCGGCATCGTCCGCCACCACAACCGCCCTCAGGCCGTGACTCTGCAGCATGCCGACGATCAGTTCCGCCTCGATGCGGCTGCCGACGACCGTCAACACCGTCGCGCCGTCCACGATCTCCACCCCCCACCGGGTCCTGGCGTGAGTAGCCCTGTGTCAAGCCTTCACTGGTTGATCTTGGTTGAGGAGTCGTTGGAGTGCTCGGTGCTGGGTGGGGTCGTAGGCGGTGCCGGT
>NZ_JBSGJR010000152.1:0-12453 GCF_053605645.1 Micromonospora sp. NPDC003776 | reverse complement strand
GCGGGTTCGGCCTCGCCGGCATGCGGGAACGGGTCACCGCGCTGGGCGGCACGTTCACCGCCGGCCCGCTGCCGGGCGGCGGCTTCCGGGTGCACGCCGCACTGCCGGTCGCCCTCGAGGAGGTCACATGATCAAGGTGTTGCTCGCGGACGACCAGGACCTGGTCCGGATCGGGCTGCGGGCCCTGGTGGAGAGCGAGGACGATCTCACGGTGGTGGGGGAGGCGGCCGACGGTCTGCGGGCCGTCGAGCTGACCCGCCGGGAGCGTCCCGACGTGGTGCTGATGGACGTCCGGATGCCGGGCGTGGACGGGATCGAGGCGACCCGGCGGATCGTCGCCGACCCGGAGCTCGGTGGCACGAAGGTCGTCGTGCTGACCACCTTCGAGCTGGACGAGTACGTCTTCGACGCGCTCCGGCACGGCGCCAGCGGCTTCCTGACCAAGGACACCCGCCCGGCCGAGCTGCTCCGGGCGATCCGGCTGGTCGCCGAGGGGGAGGCGCTGCTGTCCCCGTCGGTGACCCGGCGGGTGGTCCGGGAGTTCGCCACCCGGCCGGCCCGGGTGCCCCGGCCGCACCCCCGGCTCGGCACCCTCACCGACCGGGAACGGGAGGTGGTCGGGCTGGTCGGCGAGGGGTTGAGCAACGCCGAGATCGCCGAGCGACTGGTGGTCAGCCCCGCCACCGCGCGTACCCACGTCAGCCGGGCCATGGTCAAGCTGGCCGCCCGTGACCGCGCCCAACTGGTCGTCTTCGCGTACCAGTCGGGGCTGGTCGAGGCCTGACGGCCGCCCGCCCCGCCGCGTCGTCCTCCGTGATCGACTCCGGCTACGGCAGGTCGGGGTGTCCGTGGCCTCGGATACCCCGCCATGCCGCACCCTGAGTGGATCATGACGGGCGCCGGGCGCGGGGCCAGCCGGGAGCGGGGCTGCGAGCGGCGGGCTACCCTAGCGGTGGCTGGACAGCCTGCCCGGCCGCTCTGTGCCCGCCGAAAACGACAAACGGGATGTTCGTGTGTTTGACACCTTGAGTGACCGCCTCTCCGGGATCTTCACCAAGCTCCGCGGCAAGGGCCGGCTCACCGACGCCGACATCGACGCCACCGCCCGCGAGATCCGGATGGCGCTGCTGGAGGCCGACGTCGCCCTGCCAGTGGTCAAGGGCTTCATCGCGAACGTCAAGGAGCGGGCCCGGGGCGCCGAGGTCTCCCAGGCACTGAACCCGGCCCAGCAGATCATCAAGATCGTCAACGAGGAGTTGATCAACGTCCTCGGCGGCGAGGGGCGGCGGCTCCAGTTCGCCAAGCACCCGCCCACCGTGATCATGCTGGCCGGCCTCCAGGGTTCCGGTAAGACCACCCTCGCCGGCAAGCTCGCGCGCTTCCTCAAGGCCCAGGGGCACCAGCCGCTGCTGGTGGCCGCCGACCTCCAGCGCCCCAACGCCGTCGGGCAGCTCCAGGTGCTCGGTGGCCGGGCCGGCGTCGAGGTGTACGCCCCGGCGCCGGGCAACGGCGTGGGCGACCCGGTGCAGGTGGCCCGCGACTCCATCGAGCACGCCAAGCGAGCGGCCCGGGACATCGTCATCGTCGACACCGCCGGCCGGCTCGGTATCGACGCCGAGATGATGCAGCAGGCGGCGGACATCCGCGACGCGGTCCAGCCCGACGAGGTCATCTTCGTCATCGACGCGATGGTCGGCCAGGACGCCGTCCGGACCGCCGAGGCGTTCCGCGACGGCGTCGGCATCACCGGCGTGGTCCTCTCCAAGCTCGACGGCGACGCCCGCGGTGGCGCCGCGCTGTCGGTCCGGGAGGTCACCGGGCAGCCGATCCTGTTCGCCTCCACCGGCGAGAAGCTGGAGGACTTCGACGTCTTCCACCCCGACCGGATGGCCAGCCGGATCCTCGGCATGGGCGACGTCCTCACTCTGATCGAGCAGGCCGAGGCGGCCTTCGACACCGATCAGAAGGAGAAGATGACCGCCAAGCTGATGGGCGGCGAGCAGTTCACCCTGGAGGACTTCCTCGACCAGCTGATCGCGGTCCGGCGGATGGGACCGATCGCCAACGTGCTGGCCATGATGCCCGGCATGGGGCAGATGAAGGACCAGCTCGCCGAGCTGGACGACAAGCACTTCGACCGGGTCACCGCGATCATCCGGTCGATGACCCCGGGCGAGCGCACCAACCCGAAGATCATCAACGGCTCCCGGCGGGCCCGGATCGCCAACGGCTCCGGCGTGACCGTCATGGACGTCAACCAGCTGCTCAACCGCTTCGCCGACGCGCAGAAGATGATGAAGCAGATGGGCGGCATGATGGGCCTGCCCGGCGGGGGCCGGCGCAAGGCGACCAAGTCGCCGAAGAACAAGCGCAAGGGCACCAAGGGCGGCGGGCGGCCGCGTACCGGCGCCGGGGTGCCGGGGGGCTTCCCGGGCGGCATGCCGCAGCTGCCCCCGGGCCTGGACCCGGGTGACCTGGCCGGCGGCCAGGGCCTGCCGCCGGGCTTCAAGCTGCCGAAGATCGACTTCAACAAGCTCGGCAAGGGCGGGGACAAGGGCCCCCGCTGACCGCGTACGCCCCGGGGCCCGGCCGGATCGGCCGGGCCCCGTCGCGTAAGCGGGACCGTCCGGCCGGTTCCCGGCCCGCGCCGGCCATCGGGTAGGACTGTGCACATGGCTCTGCATGTGCGCGGTGTGCTCCTGCCGGACGACGAGGTCCGGGACATCTGGCTGGTCGGCGACCGGGTCACCTTCGAACCGGTGCCCGGCGCGGAGACGGTCGCCGACGGCGGCTACGTGCTGCCCGGCCTGACCGACGCCCACTGCCACATCGGCATCGCCCGGGGTGGCGCCCCGATCACCGCCCTCGACGAGGCTCGGGAGCTGGCCCGTGTCGACCGGGACGCCGGCGTACTGGCCATCCGGGACGCCGGCTCGCCGTACCCGTACCCCGAGCTCGACGACGACCCGGAGCTGCCGCGGCTGGCCCGCGCGGGCCGGCACGTCGCCCCGCCCAAGCGCTACCTGCGCGACATCGGGGTGGAGGTCGGTGCGGCCGAGGTGGCCGCGGCCGTCGCCGCGCAGGCCGCGGCCGGCAACGGCTGGGTCAAGCTGGTCGGCGACTGGATCGACCGGGGCGTGGGTGATCTGGCGCCGGCCTGGGACGCGGACACCATGACCGCGGCGGTCGCCGCCGCGCACGCCGCCGGGGTACGCGCCGCCGTGCACACCTTCAGCGAGACGGCCGTGGAGATCATGGTGCGGGCCGGGGTGGACTCGGTCGAGCACGGCACCGGCCTCAGCCTCGATCTGATCGACCTGATGGCCCGGCAGGGCACCGCGCTGGTGCCCACGATGATCAACATCCAGACCTTCGGCGGCATCGCCGACCAGGCCCGCGCCAAGTTCCCCGGGTACGCCGACCACATGCTGGCCCTGCGCGACCGCTTCCCCGAGGTGGTCCGGGCCGCGTACGAGGCCGGGGTGCCGATCTACGTCGGCACCGACGCCGGCGGTGGCATCGACCACGGGCTGGCCGCCGAGGAGATGCTGCTGCTGCACGAGCGGGCCGGCATGTCCACCGAGGACGTGCTCGCCGCCGCCTCCTGGCGGGCCCGGGAGTGGCTCGGCTTCCCCGGCCTGGCCGAGGGCGGCCTCGCCGACCTCGTCGTCTACCCCGAGGACCCGCGCCGCGACCTGCGCGTGGTCCGCACCCCGTCGCGCATCGTCCTCCGCGGCCGCGTCCTGCGCTGACCCGTCCCGCCTCCGCTGCCGCCGCCCTCGGAAGCCGCTGATTCACGGAAAGAGTGCCTACTGCGCCCCGGATGGCCACTCTTTCCGTGAATCAGGGCGGACGATGGGACGGTGGGGGCGGGGTGGGTCAGGTGGTGGCGGTGTGGAAGAGGTGGACGGCGAGGTCGGCCAGTTGGGCGGCGGTGTCGTCGACGGGGGCCTGGGGGAGCACGATGTGGCTCACCACCAGGCGGACGATGGTGTCCGCGGCGAAGGCCAGCGCCGCCGGGTCGGCGGCGGGCAGGTGCCGGTCCGCCCATTCCCGCAGCGCGGCCGTGGACTCGGCCAGCACCAGCCCGGCCCGGGTGGTCAGGTAGGGCAGCAGCTCGTCCGAGCCGCCCCGGGCGCTGGTCAGGATCGCCTTGATCAGCGGGTTGTCCGCCGCCGAGGCCAGGGTGTGCCGGATCGCCGCGTACGCCCCGGCGTGCACGTCGGCGCCGTGCGCGTCGAGCGCCGCGCGGACCTCGCCGACGAACCGGTCCACCTCGCGCCGGGCGAGCGCCTCGGCCAGCCCGGCCTTGCTGCCGAACTCGTTGTAGACGGTCTGCCGGCTCACCCCGGCCGCGGTCGCCACCCCGCCCATCCGGACGCCGTCCCAGCCGGACGCGACGGTCTGCGCGCGGGCCGCATCCACGATCGCGTCCCGCAGCCGCTGTCGCTGCGTCGACGACTCCGGCTCGGCGCGCCCGGTGTCGCGCGGCGAGCGGGAGCCGTCGGCGGAAAGCTCACCCATGGTGGTCGAAGTCTACGGTCGTCCGGCCCGACACGGCCGGGGGTGCCGCCCGAGCGCAGCGGGGGCGCGGTCGGCGCATAGGATGTGCGGTCATGGCACGCGTGCTCACTCCCCGTGCGGAGGACTTCCCCCGCTGGTACCAGGACCTGATCGCCAAGGCGAAGCTGGCCGACAACGGCCCGGTGCGGGGCACCATGGTCATCCGACCGGCCGGCTACGCCATCTGGGAGCGGATGCAGGCCGAGATGGACGCCCGGATCAAGGCGGCCGGCGCGGAGAACGCGTACTTCCCGCTCTTCATCCCGGAGAGCTACCTCAAGCGTGAGGCCGAGCACGTCGAGGGCTTCTCGCCGGAGCTGGCCGTGGTCACCCACGGTGGTGGCAAGCAGCTCGCCGAGCCGGTGGTGGTCCGCCCCACCAGCGAGACGGTGATCGGCGAGTTCATGGCCAAGTGGATCGACTCGTACCGGGACCTGCCGCTGCTGCTCAACCAGTGGGCGAACGTGGTCCGCTGGGAGCTGCGCCCCCGGATCTTCCTGCGCACCAGCGAGTTCCTCTGGCAGGAGGGGCACACCGCGCACGCCACCCGCGAGGACGCCCGCGCCTACGCCCGGCGGATCCTGCACGAGGCGTACGAGGACCTGATGGTCAACGTGCTGGGCATCCCGGTGGTGGTCGGCCTCAAGACCGCCCGGGAGCGGTTCGCCGGCGCCACCGCCACGTACACCTGCGAAGGCATGATGGGCGACGGCAAGGCCCTGCAGATGGGCACCAGCCACGAGCTGGGCCAGAACTTCGCCAAGGCGTTCGACATCAGCTTCTCCTCCGCCGAGGGGGGCCGGGAGCACGCCTGGACCACCTCCTGGGGCACCTCGACTCGGATGCTCGGCGGCCTGATCATGTGCCACGGCGACGACAACGGCCTGCGGGTGCCGCCGAAGCTGGCGCCGGTCCAGGCGTACGTGATGATCGTCAAGGACGGCGAGGGGGTCGGCGAGGCGGCGGCCAAGCTGCGCGACGCGCTGCGCGACGCCGGCGTCCGGGTCGCGCTGGACGACCGGACCGACACCGCGTTCGGCCGCCGCGCGGTCGACGCCGAGCTGCGCGGCTACCCGGTCCGCGTCGAGGTCGGCCCCCGAGACCTGGCCGCCGGCAACGCGGTCGTGGTCCGGCGTACGGACGGCTCGAAGGCCCCGACCCCGGTGGCTGACGTCGTCGGCGCGGTCCTCGCCGCGCTGGAGGCGGACCAGCAGGCGCTGCACGACCAGGCGCTGGCCAACCGCCAGTCGCGCACCACGGACGTCGCGACCCTGGCCGAGGCGATCGAGGCGGCGGCCACCGGCTGGGCCCGGGTGCCGTGGTCGGCGGTCGGCGTCCAGGGCGAGGCGGAGGCGAACGGCCAGGGCGTCACGGTCCGGTGCCTGCTGCGGGCCGACGGCTCGGTGCCCGACTCGGAGGACGAGCCGGACCTCGTCGCCATCCTCGCCCGCGCCTACTGAGGTGTAAGGAAGGGCCCCTTCTTAACGCCTCCGGTAGCGGAGGGGCCCCCTGGTAACAGCCCTGGGTGGTGACGTGCGCTTCGAACCGGGTCGGCTGATCGTGCACCGGAACGTGCGGCACGGCCGGATCGGGTGGGCCCGGCCGGCCCGGGTGGTCCTCGACGACGACCGGGGCCTGCTGTTGTGGCTGGCCGAGGGCTCGCCGGTGGCCCACGAGGTGGCCGCCGACGGCCGGGGCATGCGGGCCATGCCGTTCGCCGAGTGGGTGGGCCTGTCCTACCGCCCGGACGTCGTCACGTGGCAGGGACCGGGGCTGCTGAAGTTCCTGCCGGCGGGGGCCGCCCACTCGGTCTGGTGGTTCCGCGACCACCAGGGCCGGTTCGCGAACTGGTACGTCAACCTGGAGGAGCACGGCGTCCGCTGGGACGACGGGGCGGTGGCCGGCGTCGACATGGTGGACCAGGACCTCGACGTGGTGGTGTACCCGGACCTGAGCTGGGAGTGGAAGGACGAGGAGGAGTTCGTCGAGCGTCTCGCCCTCCCGGAGCACTACTGGGTGGCGGACGAGAAGGCGGTCCGCGCCGAGGGGGAGCGGGTGATCCGGATCGCCGAGGCCGGCGCGTTCCCGTTCGACGGCACCTGGTGTGACTTCACCCCACCGGCCGACTGGGACGTACCGGACGAAATGCCACGCGGCTGGGACCGCCCGCCGGTGCGCTGACGGGTGTTCCGCGTCACCTCCCGGTCGAGCCGGATGACGTGTCCGGGTCCGGTGTGAGAGATCGGGTCGGATCTGGCAGAATGGGTCGCTGGTATCCGGCGCGCGTCCGGCGCCCTCTAACCCGGGCACGCCGCCAGTCCACCGAGCAGTCTCCGGCCCAAACCCCACTGTGCCGGTCGGCGCTCACCCGCACACCGCCCGTACCGGGCCGGTGAGATCGCAACAGGAGCGAAACAACTGTGGCCGTAAAGATCCGGCTCCTGCGGATGGGCAAGATCCGCAACCCGCAGTACCGCATCGTCGTCGCCGACTCGCGCACCAAGCGTGACGGTCGCGCGATCGAGTTCGTCGGTGTGTACCAGCCGAAGGAGGACCCTTCGGTGATCGAGGTCAAGTCGGAGCGGGTGCAGTACTGGCTGTCCGTCGGCGCCCAGCCGAGCGAGGCCGTGCAGCGTCTGCTGGAGCTGACCGGTGACTGGCAGAAGTTCAAGGGCCTGCCCGCCCCGCCGCCGCTGAAGGTCGCCCCCGAGCGGGCCGACCGCCAGGCCGCGTACGAGGCCGAGGCGAAGGCCGCCGCCGGCCTGGCGGAGACCCCGGCCAAGCCGGCCAAGAAGGCCGCCAAGGCCGAGGCCCCGGCCGAGGCCGAGGCGCCGAGGGCCGAGGAGCAGACCGGTGTCGAGTCCGGCGAGCAGGCCTGACATGGCGCTGCGTCCCGCCCTGGAGCACCTGGTCAAGGGCATCGTCGACCACCCGGACGACGTCCGGGTGCGGATGGTCGATTCCCGTCGGGGCAAGCGGCTCGAGGTCCGCGTGCACCCGGAGGACCTCGGCACGGTGATCGGGCGGTCCGGCCGGACCGCCAAGGCGCTGCGCCAGGTGATCGGCTCCATCGGTGGGCGCGGGGTGCGCGTCGACATCGTCGATTCGTACTGATGCTTCTCATCGTCGGCCGGATCGGTAAGCCGCACGGCGTCCGCGGTGAGGTCACCGTGGAGGTGCGGACCGATGAGCCCGAAGCGCGGTTCGCGCCCGGCTCGGTACTGGTTACCGAGCCGGGCGTGGTTCCGTCCGAGCCTGGTGCCTGGCGGGTGCCGGAGAAGCTGACCGTCGAGTCCGCGCGCTGGCACCAGGGGCGGCTGCTGGTCGCCTTCGAGGGCGTGCTGGACCGCGACGTGGCCGAGGCGCTGCGCAACACCCTGGTCGGCGTGGACAGCGCGGAGGTCGCCCCGCCGGAGGATCCGGAGGAGTTCAACGACCACCAGCTGGTCGGGCTCGCCGTGGTCACCCGGGACGGGGAGCGGCTCGGCGAGGTGGCCCGGATCGATCACGCCCCCGCCTCCGACCTGCTGGTGCTGCGCCGCCCCGAGGGGCCGACCGCGCTGATTCCGTTCGTCAAGGCGATCGTGCCCGAGGTGGATCTCGCCGGCGGTCGCGTCGTCGTCGATCTGCCCGGCGGCCTGCTCGATCTGTAGCTCTGGAGAGCCGACCGCATGCGCGTCGACATCGTGTCGATCTTCCCCGAGTACTTCGCCCCGTTGGACCTGTCGCTGATCGGCAAGGCCCGTGCCAACGGCACGCTCCGGCTGGCCGTGCACGACCTGCGGAGCTGGACCCACGACGTGCACCGCACCGTCGACGACACGCCGTACGGCGGCGGTCCCGGCATGGTGATGCGGCCCGAGCCGTGGGGCGAGGCCCTGGACGCCCTGGCCCCCGACGAGCTCAGCCCGGACGGGCACACCCTGCCCCGGCTGCTCGTCCCGTCCCCGGCCGGTGTGCCGTTCACCCAGGCCATGGCGCACGAACTGGCCGCCGAGTCGCACCTGCTCTTCGCCTGCGGCCGGTACGAGGGCATCGACCAGCGGGTGCTCGACCACGCCGCGACCCGGATGCGGGTGACCGAGGTCTCCCTCGGCGACTACGTGCTCTTCGGTGGCGAGGTGGCGGTGCTGGTGATCCTGGAGGCGGTCACCCGGCTGCTGCCCGGGGTGCTCGGCAACGCCGGCTCGCTGGACGAGGAGTCGCACGCCCACGGGCTGCTGGAGGCGCCGATGTACACCAAGCCGGCGAGCTGGCGCGGGCACGAGGTGCCGGAGGTGCTCCGTTCCGGCGACCACGGCCGGATCGCCCGCTGGCGGCGCGACGAGTCGCTGCTGCGTACGGCGGCCCGGCGGCCCGACCTGATCGCCGCGCTGCCCCCGGAGAGCCTGGACAAGCGGGACAGGGCGGCGTTGGACCGGGGTGGATTTCAGCTGCCGCCGGGGGATGT
This sequence comes from Micromonospora sp. NPDC003776, assembly GCF_053605645.1. Lineage (NCBI taxonomy): Bacteria > Bacillati > Actinomycetota > Actinomycetes > Micromonosporales > Micromonosporaceae > Micromonospora > Micromonospora sp. NPDC003776. The sequence goes on along the minus strand of NZ_JBSGJR010000152.1, from coordinate 3,440 downwards.
GGCAAAGTAGAGGGGTTGCCGCATCCGACCACGCCGTGGCCGGCTGCGAGGACCCTCGACCGGGGTCGGCAGCGCAGGCCCCCGACCAGGGGCCGGCGTCGGCCGACTGCCACCCGGGGGTCAGAATCACCCATCCGCGCATCGACTGACGGTGCGCCGTGAGCCTTACGAGGACGCAGCGATGAACATCCTGGACGCCCTTGACGCCCAGTCGAAGCGGGTCGACCTCCCCGACTTCCGCGCCGGTGACACCGTGAAGGTGCACGCGCGGGTCGTCGAGGGCAACCGGTCCCGGGTCCAGATCTTCCAGGGCGTCGTCATCCGCCGCCAGGGTGACGGCCTGCGCGAGACCTTCTCGGTCCGCAAGGTCAGCTTCGGTGTCGGCGTGGAGCGGACCTACCCGCTCAACAGCCCGGCGCTCGACCGGATCGAGGTCGTGACCCGCGGTGACGTGCGCCGCGCCAAGCTCTACTACCTGCGCGAGCTGCGCGGCAAGAAGGCCAAGATCAAGGAGCTGCGCGAGAAGCAGCCGGCGAGCTGAATTTCCGTTCGCCACGCCGCCTGACCTGCGCGGATGTCGTATCGACCAGATCGCATTACTCTGGTCGGTACGGGCGCGGGCGGACGGCGCGAAGCGGTCCACTGCCGCCCGTGGGGTCCCCGAGGGGACTCCCGGGCGGTAGTGTCGTTTCTGCGGACCGGAGAGTGGCATGGTGCAGATGCTTGACGAGGACGGCACCGTCGACCCGTGGCGCCGGCGGGCCCGGCGTACCCGCCGGCAGATGCCCCTCTGGCAGGAGTTGCCCCTCCTCCTGATCGTCGCCTTCTGCCTGGCCGTGCTGATCCGCACCTTCCTGCTCCAGGCCTTCTTCATCCCCTCCGGGTCGATGGAGAACACCCTCCTCATCGGCGACCGGGTGCTGGTCAACAAGGTCGTCTACGACGTACGCGACCCGGTCCGCGGCGAGGTGGTGGTCTTCCGGGGCACCGACAAGTGGGTCGCCCAGGAGGCGCCGGCGCCGCCGACCAACTTCGCCGGCAAGGTCGCGCGCACCTTCGGCGACCTGGTCGGGGTCAGCCGGCCCGGCGAGAAGGACTTCATCAAGCGGGTGATCGGCGTCCCCGGCGACCACGTGTGGTGCTGTGACAACGGCCGGGTCGTGGTCAACGGCGTGCCGCTGGACGAGCAGGCGTACGTCTCCGAGGACTCGCCGGTCGAGCTGCCGCCGAACCCGAAGGAGTGCCGCTCGCGGCAGTTCACCGAGGTGGTCGTACCGCCGGGGCAGATCTTCGTGATGGGTGACCACCGGTTGGTCTCCCAGGACGCCCGCTGCCAGGGCCCGGTGCCGATCGACAACGTGGTCGGCCGGGCCTTCATGATCGTGTGGCCGCAGCAACGGTGGACGACGCTGCCGGTGCCGAAGACCTTCACGAACCTGCCGCGACCCAACGCGGCGCCGGCCGGGCCGGCGCCGGTCGATCCGGACCCGGCGGGCGGTGCCGTGCTGATCCTCCCCGTCACGGCCGCGGCGTCCGTTCTCGCGCGTTCGGGGCGACTGCGCCACGGCCGGGGACGTAGGCTCCTCCCGTGATCGACGAGCAGACCGAAAAGCCGAGCAGCTCCTTCTGGAAGGAGCTCCCCATTCTCCTGGGCGTGGCGATCCTGGTCGCAGTGCTGGTACGTGCCTTCGTGCTGCAGACCTTCTTCATCCCGTCCCCGTCCATGGAGAACACCCTCAAGATCGACGATCGGGTGCTGGTCAACAAGCTGGTCTACGACTTCCGCTCGCCGCACCGCGGCGAGGTGATCGTCTTCAAGGCGCCCACCGAGTGGAGCGGCAACCCGGAGGGCGAGGACTTCATCAAGCGGGTGATCGGCGTCGGGGGCGACCACGTGGTCTGCTGCGACCGCAGCGCTCCCCAGGAGCGGCTGATCATCAACGGCAAGCCGATCGACGAGCCGTTCATCTTCCCCGGCAACAAGCCCGCCGACCAGGACTTCGACATCACCGTGCCGAAGGGTCGGCTCTGGGTGATGGGTGACCACCGGGAGGCCTCCGGCGACTCGCTGGAGCACTGGCAGCAGTCCGGCGAGGACATCAACGAGGCCACCATTCCGGAGGACCAGGTGGTCGGCCGGGCCTTCACGATCTTCTGGCCCGTCAACCGGGCGACCTGGCTCACCGTGCCGAAGCAGTTCGACGGCATCCCGAACCCCTGACCCGGGAGGCCGTGGCCGTTCGTCGGAGGCGTCTGGCAGGCTTGGGCGGTGACCGTCTACACCCCTCGTCGCGCGGCCCGGGTGCTGCTCGTTGACGCGTCCGACCGGGTGCTGCTCTTCGCCGGCACCGACCCGGCCCGCCCCGGCCACGCCTACTGGTTCACCCCGGGCGGCGGGCTCGACGCCGGGGAGACCCCGGCCGAGGGCGCGGCCCGGGAGTTGGCCGAGGAGACCGGCCTGCGGCTCGCGCCGACGGAGCTGGGCGCGCCGGTCTGGGCCGAGACGGTCGAGTTCCCGTTCGACGGCGTCTGGTACCGCCAGGAGCAGGAGTTCTTCCTGGTCCGGGTGGTGTCCTGGGAGGTCGACACGGCCGGGTTCGACGAAGTCGAGCGGGCCAGCGTGCACGGCCACCGCTGGTGGTCCGTCGACGAGCTGACCGCGACCGCCGAGCGGTACTACCCGCCGGATCTGCCCGACCGGCTCGCCGCCGCGCTGGCCGCCGCCTCCGGGGGTGCGCCGTGCTGACGCCGCCGCGTACCGTGGTCCGCCGCGAGGCCGGCCTCTACGCCCTCGAACGGGCCCTGCAACGGCGCGGCTTCCGGCACGTGGCCGGGGCCGACGAGGCCGGCCGGGGCGCCTGCGCCGGCCCGCTCGTGGCCGCCGCCGCGGTGCTGCCCGAGGGGCGGCGCGGCGAGATCGAGGGGCTGGCCGACTCGAAGCTGCTCACCCCGGCCAGCCGGGAGCGGATCTACGACGAGGTGGTGGCCCGGGCCCTGGCGTACGCGGTGGTGGTCATCCCCGCCGAGGAGGTGGACGCGCGCGGGCTGCACGTGTGCAACCTGGCCGCGATGCGCCGGGCGCTCGCCTCGCTCGCCACCCGTCCCGAGTACGTGCTGACCGACGGCTTCGGTGTGGACGGGCTGGACGTGCCGGGGCTCGCGGTCTGGAAGGGCGACCGGGTGGCCGCCTGCGTGGCGGCGGCGAGCGTGCTGGCCAAGGTCACCCGGGACCGGATCATGGTGGAGTTGGACGGGCGGTACCCGGGCTACGGCTTCGCCGAGCACAAGGGCTACATCACCACCGAGCACACCGCCGCGCTGCGGGCGCTCGGGCCGTGCCAGGAGCACCGCTTCTCGTACGTCAACGTGGCGACCGTCTCCGGCCGGGACGGTGCGCCCCCGCGCTCCCGCCGGCCGGGCGTCGGCGGCCTCGCCGGCCG
>NZ_JBSGJR010000151.1:0-12466 GCF_053605645.1 Micromonospora sp. NPDC003776 | reverse complement strand
AGCTTGAGCGTGCCGCCGTGGTCCCGGTTGGCCAGGTCCACGGCCTCGATCAGCTTCTCCTCGTCACAGGGCACCTCGCGGACCTTGCCGTGGTCCCGGTCCTCGTCCCGGTCCTGGTTGTCCCGGTCCTTGCCGTCGCGGCCGTACTCGTCCTCGGCGTTCTGCGCGTCGGCGTCCCGGCCGTCGCCCTTGTCGCCGTCCTTCTTGTCATCGGCCTTGCCGGCGTCGCTGACGTTCTGCGGCGCGGCCGCCCGGTTCTCCGCGACCCGCTGCGCGTCGTCGGACTTGTTGTTGTCGCGAGCGGCGAGGCCACCGAGCGCCGCCAGACCGACGACGCCGGTCAGCCCGGCCACGCCGGTGGCGACCCAGAGCGCCCGCCGCCTGCTCGTCGGCGGGGTCATCGGGGCCCCGCCGTCGGAAGTCGTTACGTCGTTGGACATCAGAGCCTTCCGCCCTTTCGGTTTCTACCAAAGGGGTCGCACCGCCCGAGGCAGGGCGACCAGCTACAAACCGGTTGTAGCCTCTGATCGACACCGTATGAGAAGGATCCTCGCGACGCGGACGTATACGAAAAAATCGCGCATTCCGCCCATACCCGATCGGGTGGTGCGGGCAGGGCATGACCGCCCGGCAAGGCGCGGCGGGCGCAAACGGCGACGGGCCCGTCACCGGGCGTCGAGCGACGACAAACGTCGCAGACGCCGGCGGCGGGCCCGCCGTGCGGAGCCGTACGCCCGGTCAGCCGGGCAGGCGCGGACCGGGCGCGCGCTGCTCGGCCAGCCAGGTCTCCACCTCGTCCGAGCGGCGCGGCAGCCCGGCCGAGAGGTTCACCGGACCGTCGGCGGTGACCAGGATGTCGTCCTCGATCCGAACCCCGATGCCGCGCAGTTCCTCGGGGATCAACTCGTCCTCCGGCTGGAAGTACAGACCCGGCTCGACGGTGAGCACGTAGCCCTCGCCGAGCGGCCCGTCCCGGTACATCTCCTTGCGGGCGTTGGCGCAGTCGTGCACGTCGATGCCGAGCATGTGGCTGGTGCCGTGCAGGGTCCAGCGGCGGTAGACCGTGGAGGCCGGATCCATCGCCTCGTCCACGCTGACCGGCAGCAGCCCGAGATCCTTCAGCGCCTCCGCGAGCACCCGCATCGAGGCCAGGTGGACGTCCCGGAAGGCCACCCCCGGCTTGCACAGCTCGATGCCGGCCTGCTGGGCGGCGTAGACGGCGTCGTACACCTGCCGCTGGAGCGGGGTGAACCGGCCGTCGACCGGCAGCACCCGGGTCACGTCGGCGGTGTAGAGGTTGCGGTTCTCCACGCCCATGTCCATCAGCAGCAGCTCACCCGGACGGGTGGCGCCGTGGTTGTGCACCCAGTGCAGGATCGTGGCGTGCTCGCCGGCGCCGACGATCGAGCCGTAGCCGACGTCGTTGCCGTCGTGCCGGGCACGCAGCGCGAAGATCCCCTCCAGCAGTCGCTCGGAGACCGCCCGGTCGGCCGGCAGCGCCCGGGCCACGTCCTCGAAGCCGCGGACGGTCGCGTCGCAGGCCTCCTGGAGCTGGGCGATCTCCCACTCGTCCTTGACCAGCTTCAGCTCGGAGATCGCGATGGCCAGCTCGCGGTCACGGCCGGGCTGCCCGTCGGCCCGGGCCCCGTCGTACGGCCGCACCGCCGCGTCCACCCGGGCGTCGAAGCCGCGCAGCACCCGGGTACGCCCCGGCGCCAGCTCGGCCAGCGCCGCGTCCAGCTCGCTCAGGTCGGCGGCGGGCAGCCCCAACTCGGTCGACTTCTCCTTCAGCGTCGGCCGCCGGCCCACCCACAGCTCGCCGTGCCGGCTGCGGAAGAACTCGTCGGTCGCGCGCGAGGACCGGGGCCGCATGAACAGGGTGGCGTCCCCGTTCGGACGCATCACCAGCACGCTGTCCGGTTCCAGGTCACCGGTCAGGTACGCGAAGTCGCTGCCCGGCCGGAACCGGTGGTCGGTGTCGTTGGCCCGTACCTTCTCGTTGCCGGTCGGGATGACCAGCGTCTCCCCGGGGAAGGCCGCGGCGAGCGCCGCCCGCCGCTTGGCGTGGTTCGGCACCTCCGGGCGCGGGCCGACCGGCAGTTCGGTGTCCCGCCAGCCCTGCCGCATGAACGCCAGGAACGCCTCCGGGAAGTCCGGGTCGTGCGACTCCGTGCCGTCCGCCGGCTTGCCCTGCTGCGTCCGCTCCTCGGCCATGATCGTCCTCCTCGAGCCTCGTCGCTGGTCCAGACGGTATCGCGCGCACGGGAGCGGGAGGAGCCTGCGGTGCCCGCGACGGCGACTTCCCCGGCGTGGAAAGATGATGACCATGTGCGGACTCCTGGCCTTCTTCAGCGCGCGCGGCGACGCCGCCGCCCACCGCGACCACATCGCCGGAGCACTGGAGTGCCTGCACCACCGCGGCCCGGACGAGACCGGGGTCGAGGTGGTCGGCGACCCCTCCGGCCGGTACGCGGACGGGGTGTTCGCCCACAAGCGGCTGGCGATCATCGACGTGGCGCTCAGCCACGAGCCGCTGCCGTACGCCAACGGTCGCTACCTGCTCACCTTCAACGGTGAGATCTACAACTACATTGAGCTGCGGGACGAGCTGATCCGGGAGTACGGTGCCCAGTTCGCCACCAACGGCGACGGCGAGGTGATCGTCGCCGGCTACCACTACTGGGGCGAGCAGGTGCTCACGAGGCTGCGCGGCATGTTCGCCTTCGTGATCTGGGACCGGCAGGAGCGGCGGGCCTTCGGCGCCCGCGACTACTTCGGCATCAAGCCGCTGCACTACCTGGAGACGCAGGACGGCCTCTACCTCGCCTCCGAGAAGAAGGCGCTGCTGCCGTTCGCCCACTCGGCGTACCAGGGCGACGCCGGGATCGACACCGCCAACCTGAGCCACTACCTGACCCTGCAGTACGTGCCGGAGCCGGGCACCCTGCACCGGGGGATCAGCCGGATCGGGTCGGGGGAGTACCTGACCTGGAGCCCGGGCGGCCGGATCGAGGTGCGGCGCTGGTTCCGGCCGGTGTTCCGCCCGGCCCCCGTCGCCGACGAGCAGAAGCTCTACCACGAGATCCGGGAGACGCTGCGGGAGAGCGTCCGGATGCACATGCGCTCGGACGTCCCGGTCGGCTCGTTCCTGTCCAGCGGCATCGACTCCACCGCGGTGGTCGCCCTGGCCCGGGAGTTCAACCCGAACATCCTGACCTTCACCGTCGGGTACGACGTGCCCGGCTACTCCGAGATCGACGTGGCCCAGGACTCGGCCCGGCACCTCGACGTGACCACCATCCCGACCAAGATCGGGCCGCAGGACATGATGGAGGCGCTGCCGAAGATCGTCTGGCACCTGGACGACCCGGTGGCCGACCCGGCGCTGGTCCCGCTCTACTTCGTCGCGAAGAAGGCCGCCGAGCACGTCACCGTGGTGCTCTCCGGCGAGGGCGCGGACGAGTTCTTCGGCGGGTACACGATCTACCGGGAGCCGCTCTCGCTGAGCAGCGTCAACGGCCTGCCCGGCGGCGTGCAGAAGGGCCTGCGCGCGGTTTCCAAGGCCATCCCGCAGGGCGTGAAGGGCAAGAGCTTCCTGGAGCGCGGCACCACTCCGATCGAGCAGCGCTACTACGGCAACGCCCGGATGTTCACCGAGGAGGAGAAGCAGCACCTGCTGCGCCGGTACGACCCCTCGGTGCGCTACACCGACGTCACCGCGCCGATCTACGCCGAGTGCACCGAGCTGGACGACGTCACCAAGATGCAGTACGTCGACCTCTACACCTGGCTGCGCGGCGACATCCTGGTCAAGGCCGACCGGATCTCGATGGCGCACTCGCTGGAGGTGCGGGTGCCGTTCCTGGACCGGGAGGTGTTCCAGGTCGCCGCCGGCATCCCGGTCGATCTGAAGCTGCCGCCCCGTTCCGAGGCCACCAAGTACGCCATGCGCCAGGCGTTGCAGGGCGTGGTCCCGCCGGCCATCGTCAACCGCAAGAAGCTCGGCTTCCCGACCCCGACCCGGGTCTGGCTGCGCGGCGAGATGTACGAGTGGGCCCGGCACGTGCTGGCCACCTCGGGCGCCGGTGACCTGATCGACCTGTCGTACGCGATGCGCCTGCTGGACGAGCACAAGCGGGAGGAGGCGGACCACTCCCGCAAGGTGTGGACCGTGCTGATCTTCTGCATCTGGCACGCCATCTTCGTGGCGAAGACCCTCGACCCGGGCATCCAGCGCAACCAGTCCGCCCTGCTCACCAAGCCGGTCGTCGGCAGCATGGTCCGCTGACGCGTAAGGAAGGGCCCCCTGTTAACGCCTGGCGTTGTACAGGGGGCCCTTTCTAACGCGCGCTCGCGGCCGTCACCTGCCGGTGCAGGTGACCGCCGGCATCGTGTTGGTGCCGGAGCTGTTGGCCAGGAAGCCGAAGGTCGTGGTGCCCTCCGGGGCGAGGGTGCCGTTCCAGGACTCGTTGGTGACGGTCACCGACGACCCGCTGGTGCTCGCCTTGGCGCTCCAGACCTGGGTGAGCGTCTGACCGCCGGGCCACGTCCAGTTCGCCGTCCAGCCGGCCCACGTCCGGGAACTGTGGTTCATGATCTGTACCTCGCCCTGGAAGCCGCCGCTCCAGGCGTTGACCACCTTGTAGACCGCCATGCAGTCGCCGCTGCCCGGCGGCGGCATGGTCGGGCTCGACGTCGGGGTGGGGGTCGGCGTGGTCGGCGTCGGGGTGGGGGTGGTCGGGCCCGGGGTCGGGGTGGTGGGGTTCGGCGACGGGGTGCCGCCGGTGCCGATCCCGGTCACCTCACCGTTGCCGCCGTCGAAGGTCACGTCCGAGCAGCCGAAGAAGTTCTCCTGGCTATCCGAGCGGACCCAGCGCGAGTAGATGATGTGCCGGCCACTCTTGTTCGCCGGCAGCGTGCCGTTGAAGTAGTAGTGCCCGTCGTTGGTGCCCGGCGAACCGACCGACGGCGGGTTCGTCACCGTCAGGAACGGCTGGTCCTCCAGGTCGCTCCAGGCCAGCGGCCGGGTCGGGCTCCAACTGTCCTTGGTGACGTAGAAGTAGAAGGTGCCCGGGTGGTGGGCCCAGTTGCTGTACCGGAACTCCATCGTCCGGCCGGCCGTCACGTGGGTGACCGGCCAGTCGGTGCGCGCCGCGTCGTAGCCGCTGAAGTTCGGGTTGCCGCCGCTGCACAGCTTGCCGTCGGGGATGAACCCGACGGTCCGGCCGCCGGCGTCGGAGCGGAGCACGCTGAACCAGTTGTACAGCGAGTTCGCCCCGTTCTCGGCGACCGCCGCCGCGCAGGCGGGGTTGTTCGGCTTGATCTCCCCGGTCGCGGTGAGCCCGTCCTTCCAGCACAGGTAGGTCCGGGCGCCCGGGGTCATCGCCGCGCCGTGGGCGGCGGCCGGGTCGGAGTTCGAGGCCAGGGCGAAGGCGCCCAGGGCCAGGGTGGCGGGCGCGGTGAGCAGCGCGGCCGTACGGGATCGGTGCACGGGTTCTCCTGACTCGCGGGGCGCGACCCGCACGGTCCGCCCCGCTGCGACGAGCGGATGCGACGATCGCGGCGCCACGCCCGGCGTTCGGAGTGCGGCCCGGGGGAGGGCCGTCCGGGGGCGCGCGCCGCCTGCGGTCCGTGCCACGGACCGGCGTGCCCTCGCGTCGGCTCGACCCGGCGGCCGGTGGCGCGGCAGCCCCCGCGCCACTCCGGCAAGCGCCATCCCACCACGACGGCCGCCGGCTTGGCAATAGTCGCACGTCGATGAGGCGGTCTCGTCGCGCTCCGCCCCCGGCATGCGCCAGGATCGGGGGTACGACGAACGGAAGGAGCCACGATGGGGTACGCGGTGGTGCTCGGCGAGGCGCTGGTCGACCTCCTCGACGCCGAGTACGACGGGCAGCCCGTCTACCGGCAGGCGGTCGGCGGCGGACCGCTGAACGTGGCCGTGGCGGTCGCCCGGCTCGGCGGTGACGTCCAGTTCGTCGGGTCGCTCGGCGACGACGCCCTCGCGGAGCGGATCCGCGCCTTCCTGACCGACGCCGGCGTCGGGCTGGCCGGGGCGGTGACCGTACCCGCCCCGACGGCCCTGGCCGTGGCCACCTTCGCCGGCGCGGAACCCGACTTCCGCTTCTACGGCGAGCCCCGCTCGTATGCCCTGCTCGGCCCCGACGACCTGGACGTGGCCCTGGTCGAGGGCGCGGACGTGCTCTACTGCGGCTCGATCGTGCTGCTCGACCCGCCGGTGCTGGCCGCGGCGCGGCGGGCCTGGTCGATCGCCGGCGCGCTGCGGGTGTTCGACCCGAACGTGCGGCCCCGGCTGCTCGGCCCCGGGGCGCTGGACGGGCTGCGCGAGGTGGTCGCCGAGTTCGCCGCGAGCGCCCACCTGGTGAAGCTGAGCAGTGCCGACGCGCGGCTGCTCTACCCGGACGAGCCGGTCGAGGGGGTCGCCGCGTACCTGCGGGAGTTGGGCGCGGGGACCGTGGTGGTCACCCTCGGCGCGGACGGCGCCCTGGTCGCGGCCGCCGACGACGTGGTCCGCATCCCGGCCCCGAAGGTCGCGGCGGCGGACGCCACCGGTGCCGGCGACTCGGTGATGGGCGCCCTCATCGCCGAACTGCTCGCCGCCGGGGAGCCCACGGAGCCCGCCGGCTGGCACGAGCGGGTCGCCTTCGCCCTCCGGGTGGCCGGCCTGGTCTGCGAGTCCCCCGGCGGCGCCACCGCCATGCCCACCCGCGCTGCCGTCGCCACCCGCTTCCCCACCTGACCCACGTCCTTCCCTCCCGCCCCGCCGCGGCCCGCCCGCCCCCGCCCGCCCGCGTCGATCATGGAGTTGTGGTGGTTCACAGAACGGGCGTAACCCCACGAGTTGGGCGCGACAACTCCATGATCGCGGGGAGTGGGGCGGGGGGAGGGGTTAGCGGGGGCGGGTGAGGGTGTGGACGGCGGTCAGGGAGAGGGCGGCGGCGCCGGTGAGGACGACGGCCATCGGGACCGCGCTGCCCTCGCCGCCCAGGCCGACCAGGGGTGCGGCGAGCGCGCCGACGACCGACTGGATGCCGCCCACCAGCGCGGCGGCGGTGCCGGCGTGCCGGGGGTGCGCGTCCAGCGCCAGCGCGGTGCTGTTAGGGGTGACCATGCCGAGCGAGCCGACGAAGAGGAAGAGCGCCACCGCGACCAGGGCGAGGCTGCCGGCGAACGCCCCGGTGAGCACCCCGGCCGCGGCGACCACGTTGACCAGCACCGCGGTGACCAGCAGCCGACGCGGGCCGGCGTGGTCCAGCAGCCGGGCGTTGGCCTGGCCCGTCGCCACCAGGGCCAGCGCGTTGAGCCCGAAGATCAGGCTGAACGTGCTCGCGGACACCCCGAATACGTCCTGGAACACGAACGACGACCCGGAGATGTAGGCGAAGAGCCCGGCGAACGCGAAGCCCTGGGTCAGGGCGTACCCGAGGTAGACCCGGTCGGCGGCGAGCGACCGCATGGTCCGGGCGGTGGCCGCCAGGCCGCCGGTGTTGCGCCGCTCGACGGGCAGGGTCTCCGGCAGGCGCAGGGCGACGGCGGCGGCGAGCAGGAGCCCGATCACCGCCAGGGTGAGGAAGACCGCCCGCCAGGAGCCGAACCGGAGCACCAGGCTGCCCACGCTCGGCGCGGCGACCGGCGCCACGCCGAAGACCAGGGTCAGCCGGGAGAAGTACTTCGCCGCGGCCCGGCCTGAGTAGAGGTCGCGGACCACGGCGCGGGCGACCACCACCCCCATGCCGCCGGCCAGACCCTGCGCGAACCGGGCGGCGGCGAGCGCGGGGGCGTTCGGCGCGGCCGCGCAGACCAGCGCCAGCAGGGCGTACGCGGTGACCCCGACCAGTACCGGGCGGCGCCGGCCCCACCGGTCACTGAGCGGGCCGGTGACGAGCTGGCCGAGGGCGAGGCCGACCAGGCAGGTGGTCAGCGAGAGCTGGATCCCGGCCTGGTCGGCGCCGAGGTCGCGGGTCATCGCGGGGAACGCCGGCAGGTACATGTCCAGCGAGAGCGGGCCGATCGCGGTGAGCGTGCCGAGCAGCACCAGAAGGGCCACGCCACCCGCGGGCGGGGCCGGCGCGGCGACGGGCGGGCGCACGGTCGTCGGCGCGGTACGGCTCACGGCAGGGTCCCCCAGGATCGATGATCTCCGGCTAACCTTAGCTCTGTATCCAGAATTGTTGCGGTGTGAAGTAGGTGACTCCCGTGTCGAGCCAGGACCGCATCGCACGGCTCGGTGCCGTGGTGGGTGAGCTGCACCGGCTGCTGCGCCGACGCGCCGTCGCCCGGGCCAACCTGGTCGCCCTGCCCCAGGCCCAGGTGGAACTGCTGCTCCTGGTCCGGGCCGAGCCGGGGATCAGCGGCAAGGAGGCGGCGCGGCGGCTGGGCACCGCGCCGAACACGGTGAGCACCCTGGTCCGCGACCTCACCGACGCGGGGCTGCTGCACCGGGAGCGCGACCCGGCGGACCGCCGGGTGGTCCGACTCCGGATCACCGACGCCGCCCGCACCCGGATGGCCGACCACGAGGTGCACCGGTCCGCCCTGCTCACCGAGGCCCTGGCGGCCCTCGGGCCGGCCGACCGGGACGCGATCCTCGCCGCCGTACCCGCCCTGGACCGGCTTCTCACCGACCTCCGCGCCGCCGGCTGACCGCGCTCGCCTGGCGTGGTTGCGGGCCGCGAGCGGCAGCATCCGGGAAGTAGGACCCTGGCGGCCACCACAGCCAGGATCCAGCGCGATCTCGAGTCGGTGCCCGGGCGGACGGAGTGGGACAGGCGGGGACGGGTCAGGCGGTGCCGTCGAGTTCGGCGTAGCCGCGGCGGGCGGCGATCAGGCCGGGGCGGGCGCCGAACGGGGACTCGGCGGCCACCCGCTCCGGCGGCGCGCTGCCGGTGTGACCGGCCCGGATCAGCCAGGCCTGGTCGACCAGCTGGGCGTGCTGGGCCCGGACGAACTCCACGTCGACCGGCGCGCCGTGACCGGGCACCACCACCGTGCCCGGCGTGGTGAGCCGGAGCAGGTCGGCCACCGCGTCCGGCCACTGCAACGGGTACGACTCCTCGAACGCGGGCGGGCCGCTCTGCTCCACCAGATCCCCGGCGACCAGCACGTCCGCGTCCGGCACGTGGACCACCAGGTCGGCGTTGGTGTGCCCGTGCCCCGGATGGCGCAGCACCACCCGGCGTCCGCCGATGTCCAGCACCGTCTCCGCCACGACGGCGTGGGTCGGCGCGAGCAGCTCGGTACGGGCCAGCTCCTGCGCGAGCGCCGGCTGCTCGTCGCGCATCTCCTCGTACGCGGCCCGCCGCAGCTCGTCCGGGTGGTCGCGCAGCACGGCGGCGGCCTGCTCGTGCGCGTACACCGGGCGGGGCGGGTCGGCGGCCAGGGTGGCGTTGCCGAAGCAGTGGTCGAAGTGGTGATGGGTGTTGACGATCGTCCACGGGTGCGGGGTGACCGCAAGGGCGGCCTCGGCCAGCTCCCGCGCCTGCCCGGCGGTGGAGAGGGTGTCCACCAGCAGCGCCGCGCCGTCCCCGACCACCAGCGTCACGTTCACCTGCAGCAGCGGGTCGCGCAGCACGTGGACGCGGTCGGCGACCTCGACGAATTCGGCGGTCATGACGCCCGCGAGGCGCGCTCGACGAAGCGCTGCCGGTCGACCAGCAGCCGCTCGACCCGCCCCTCGGCCACCGTGTCCGCACCGTCGACGACGGCCACCTCGAACAGCAGCCGCCGGCCCTCGACCTTGGTCAGCCGGGCCTGGGCGACCACCGTACGCCCGACCGAGGTGGCCGCCCGGTGGTCCAGCTCGACCCGGACTCCGACGGTCGTCGACCCGGCCGGCATCCGGGTGGCCGTGGCCGCCACGGTCGCCGCCTCGGCCAGGGCGAGCACCCGGGGCGTGCCGAGCACCGGCACGTCGCCGGAGCCGACGGCCTGCGCGGTGTCGGCATCGGTGACGGTCAGCTCGACGCGGGCGGACAGGCCCGGCGCGAAGGGCGTCTCCGGCTGCTCCTGCATGCCCCGAGCCTAGACGAGCCGGCGCTCGGGCGTCCGGCCCGCGGGTGGTCGCCGTCGGGCGATCCGTCGCCCGCCGTTAACCTTGACCGCGATGGCCGTTGTGACAGACCCCCAGCCCCCCGCCCGGACCGGTGCCACACCCTCGCCCGACGGCGGACGCCGTCGCGTGGTCGCGATGGCGATCTGGGGTGTCGCCTTCGTGGCCGCCTGGCTCGCCATCGGCCTGCCCACCGACCCGGCGTACGCCTTCGTCTGGATCTGGGCGGGCACCATCGCCTGGAACTCCGCTCGTCCGTGGCGCAGCCACCTGCGCTTCGCCCGGGACTGGATCCCGGTGGTGCTGCTGCTGGCCGCGTACAACCTCTCCCGGGGGTTCGCCGACAACGGGGCGACGCCGCACGCCATGGAACTGGTCGTCGCCGACCGGTTCATGGTGGGCTGGGCCACCGGCGGCGAGGTGCCCACCGTCTGGCTGCAGCAGCACCTCTACCGGCCGGACCAGGTGCACTGGTGGGACGTGCTGGTCAGCTGGGTCTACTTCTCGCACTTCGTGGCGACGCTGGCCGCCGCCGCGGTGCTCTGGCTGCGGGACCGGGGCCGCTGGGCCGCGTACATGCGCCGCTGGGGTTTCCTCTGCGCCGCCGGACTGGCCACCTACTTCCTCTACCCGGCCGCGCCGCCGTGGTGGGCCGCCCAGAACGGGCTGCTCAGCGATGTGGCCCGGATCTCCACCCGCGGCTGGCGAGAGATCGGCATGCACGGCGCGGGCAACCTGCTCAACGCCGGGCAGGTCGCCTCCAATCCGGTCGCCGCGATGCCGTCCCTGCACACCGCCTTCGCCCTCTTCGTGGTGCTCTTCTTCCTGCCCTCGGTCCGCCGGCGCTGGTGGCCGCTGCTGCTCGCCTACCCGCTGGCGATGACCTTCACGCTGATCTACAGCGGCGAGCACTACCTGATCGACGTGCTGGTCGGCTGGGCCTACGTCGGGCTGACCTACCTGGTCGTCGGGCTGGCCGAGCGCTGGTGGGCGGCCCGGCGGGCCCGACGCGACACCCTGCCGTCGGAGGCCGCGCCGGACACCCACGCGCCGGACACCGACGCGCCGGCCCTCGTCCGGCCCGCCACCCCTGCCGACTCCGCCGACCCCGCCACGGTGCCGGCCGACCGCTGACCCGGACACTTCCCGCCGGTCCCCTCCGGCCGCACGCCCAAGATCCCCGGTTACGCGTCCAAGATCCGGCCTCGCCGGGCTTCAAGGCCGCCCGCGCCGGGCCTTCAAGGTCGCCCGCGCCGGGCCTTCAAGGCCGCCCGCGGCGGACCGTCTAGATCGCTTGCGGCGGGCCTTTCAGATCGTCCGCGGCGGACCTTCAAGGTCGTCCGCGGCGGCCTTCTAGATCGCCCTGGTTCATGGAAAGAGTGGTCACCCCGCGCGGGATGGCCACTCTTTCCATGAACCAGGGCCGGCGCGGGTCAGCAGTTCCGCCAGGAATGGCCGGGCTGGCGCGGCGTGGCCCGGGCGGCCGACGCGGCCGGCCCCGCGTGGCGCGGCGGGCGGTGCGGGCGCGGCGGGCGGTGCGGGGAGCGGGTTCAGCGGCGGCGGGCGCGGTCGGCCCGGCGGGCCATTTCGGCGCGGGCCGTCAGGTCGGCTGCCAGCTGCCATGCCTCGGCGAGGTCACGGTCGGGTGCCGCCGCGCCGGACCCGCCGGCCGTGTCCGCGTGCACGGTGGCCAGCCGCAGCCACCGCTGCGCCGGGCCCTGGGTCACCCGGACGCTCTGGATCCGGGCGTACGGCACCAGGGTGAGCTGTCGGGTGAGCAGTCCGGAGCGGGCGACGAAGACGTCCGGGTCGAGTCCGGCGCCGACCGCCGCCCGGGTGAGCGGGCGCAGCCAGCGGGCCCGCCGGGGCGGTGGGGTCGTCGGCAGCGCGTCCAGGCGTACGCCGGGCAGCAGTTCCGCCACGATCAGCGCGCCGGCGGCCGGGTCGCCGACCGGGAGCAGTCGGTCCGGGCGGTTCCGGTCGTCCGGTTCGGCGGCCGAGTAGCCGGCCACCTCCAGGCGCAGCCGCAGCCAGCCCTTCATCCGCCAGAGCAGCGGCCAGGTCACCCCGACGGTCTGGATCCGGTGCAGCGGCACGGTCTGCATCCGGGTCTCCAGCAGCCCGTTGCGGACCCGCAGCCGGTCGTCGTCCCGGTCGAGCCGGAAACCCCAGTCGTCGAGCACGCGGCGGACCGGTTGCAGCAGCACACCGGCCATCGCGGTGAGCGTGCTGGCCACCGCGATGAACGACCAGGAGCCCTCGGAGACGAACTGCGCGATCACGAACGCCAGGCCGAACGGGAGCAGGAACGCCTGCGGGGTGAGCAGTTGGCTGACCAGCAGGTCCTGGTTGCGTACGGTGTGCAGCCGGCGCCCGTGCGGCACCGGCGCGGGCGGG
>NZ_JBSGJR010000150.1:0-12484 GCF_053605645.1 Micromonospora sp. NPDC003776 | reverse complement strand
ATTCCACCTCCACGCCCACGCGACCCCACCCAGGTGGGAAACGATCCCGGAAACCCAAACCGACCCAGGATCCCTAAGCTAATCAGCGACGCTCATCCTGCCCTGACTGGCGGTACGGCCAGCGGCAGGATCACCTCGCTCGGGATGGGCGGGAAGAGGTTCTCCAGGGCCACGGCCAGGCCGGCGCCGGGACCGCCGAGGCGTTCGACCAGGCCGGTGACCCAGCCGACCGGTCCCTCGCCGGCCGGCTCCGCGGCCTGCGGACCAGCGAGCCGGGGGCCGACCAGGAGCTGCGCGTTTCCGATCATCGCGACAACGGTACGGGCGGCGCCTCGGACAACCCCGGATCCGGCGCTGAGAGGATGCTGTGGAGCAGGGCATCCGGCTCTGTGCCGCGGAGCCGGACAGGGGGAGAGTGGGGCTGTGCGTACGCCACTGCGGATCGCGGTCGTCCAGCCGCTCTGCCGTTCCCACGACGTCGCCGGCAACGCGCGGGTCCACGCCGCGACGGTCCGCGCCGCGGGCGTGCGGGTGGTGGTCTTTCCCGAGCTGTCGTTGACCGGGTACGAGTTGGACGCGGCGCCGGTGGACCCGGCAGACGTCCGGCTCGCGCCGCTGGTGGCGGCGTGCGCCGAGACCGGATCCGTGGCGTTGGTCGGCGCGCCGGTGGCCGGGCGGGACCGGCCGTACCTCGGGATCCTCGCGGTGGACGGCGGGGGCGTCCGGCCGGCGTACCGGAAGATGTGGCTGGGTGGGGCGGAGCCGCAGCGGTTCGCGGCGGGCCCGGAGCCGGCGGTGTTCGAGGTGGACGGTTGGCGGCTCGGCCTGGCCATCTGCAAGGTCACCGGGGTTGCGCGGCACGCCGCGGAGACGGTGGCCCGGGGCGCGGACGCCTATGTGGCCGGGGTGCTGGAGTCGGCCGCGGACGCCGCGGTGCCGGCGGATCGCGCCCGGCGGATCGCCACCACGCACGGGGTGTGGGTGGCGGTGGCGAGCTTCGCCGGCGCCACCGGTGGTGGCTACCGGGAGGCGGCCGGCGGGTCCGGGATCTGGGCGCCGGACGGCTCGCCGGTGGGCCGGGCCGGCAGCGAGCCGGGTGAACTGGTCCGCGCGACGCTCCACTGAGCGCGGACGCCGAGGTGTCGGGCCGGTCGCCTACGGTGGGGCGGTGCGGGCCGTCGGCCCAGGAAACGAGGAGACCAGTGACCGACGCCGCTCCCCTGGCCTCCGGCCGCACCGCCGACGTGTACGCGCTGGACGGCAACCGGGTGCTGCGCCGCTACCGGTCCGGCGGCGACGTGCGCGCCGAGGCGGAGGCGATGCGGTACCTGCACGCCGGCGGTTTTCCGGCCCGGCCGCGTCGCCCGCTGGGTCGAGGGCTTCGCCGACCGGCATGGCCCACCCACCACGACCAGCCACAGGTACGGGCTCCTGCTCGCCGCCCCGGACGGTGCCACCGCCGAACTGCACACCCCGCCGGGCGTGCCGCCCGCCGCCGACCTGGCCGGGTTCGTGGCGGCCGCCGGCGCGTCCCGCCGGCTCGGGCTGCTGCTGGCGCGCAAGGGCGCGGTGGCGGTCGGGGTGGCCGACGGCGACGACCTCGTCGTGTCGAAGGTGGACACCCGGTATGTGCAGGGCCGCACCGCCGCCGGTGGCTGGTCGCAGCAGCGGTTCGCCCGGCGCCGGGACAACCAGGCGAAGGCGGCCCTGGGCGACGCGGTGGAGTTGTCGGTCCGCCTGCTGCTGCCGGAGGCGGGGACCCTCACGGCCCTGGTCTGCGGCGGTGACCGGCGGGCGGTGGACACCGTGCTGGCCGACCGGCGGCTGGCCCCGCTCGCCGGCCGGCGCGCCGACCGGCTGCTGGACGTACCCGAGCCGCGGCACGCGGTGCTGGTCGCCGCGGTCGCCGCTGCCCGCGCGGTGCACGTGCTGGTCCGCGACCCCGACCGCGAGGCGCAAGGCTGACCCGGCCGGAAAGGGTTCGTTCGCGGCTGCCCGCACCCACTGGCCTGCTCAGGTGGTCCTCGTCCGGCCGCCGGCCGTCGGGGCGGTCCACGTTCCGCGAGCGGCCACAAACTTGATGACCTCAGCGATTCACGCCCCGGGGAAAGCCTCTGCTGATCGTCTCGCCGCCGGTCGTCGGGCCCCACTCGCGGATCAGGCCCCAGCGGCGGGCGGCCGCACCAGGCGCGCTGAGTCGTCCGCGTCATCAAGTTCGTAGGCGGAACGCTAGGTGCCGGCCCCCTCCGGCCAGTCGTCGCGCCCCCGCTCCGTCCCGGGGCGCCGGCCGTCAGGCCGGGTCGAGCCGGCCCAGGAACTCGTCCTGATGGTCGGCGAGGGGCACCGCAAGGGGCAGCGGGACGAACCGGCAGCCGAAGCGCAGGCCGCCGTCCTCGCCGTCCCCGGCCACGACGTGCGTCCACCCGCCGGCCGGCCCGCCGGTCGCCCGGAGCTGGACGTATGTGGTGCGGCGGGCCTGGCCGGCCACCAGGTGCGGGTGCTCGCTCACACCCAGCTCGGCGACCACCTCGACGCCGGTCAGCCCGGTCTCCTCGGCCACCTCCCGGATCGCGGCCTCGGCCGGCGTCTCGCCGGGCTCCCGCCCACCGGCGGGCACCTGGGTGCCGGCCTCGGGGAAGTCGAGGTGGTCGAAGACGAGCAGTTCGGGGCCGTCCGCCGTGTCCCGGAGCACGTACGCGGCGACCCGCAGCCGGGGTGCGGTCATCCGGTCATCCTGCCCGGCGCCATCCCCGGGCGCTGTTCCCGACGCGGCGGGACCCCGGCGACCGGACGTCGTCGGGGCCCCGAGGTCGACCCGGGGGAGGGTCAGAGGCTGCCGCCGAAGGTGTCGCAGCCTTTCGGGTCGCCGGTCGACCAGCCCTTGGTGAACCACTGCTTGCGCTGCTCGGAGGTGCCGTGGGTGAACTCGTTCGGGTTCACCGGGCGGCCCGAGCGCTTCTGGATGGCGTCGTCGCCGATCTTGTCGGCGGTGTCGATGGCCTGCTGAATGTCCTGCTCCGTGATGCTCTTAAAGATCTTCTGGCCCTGCTCGTCGGCGGTGCCGGTGGCGTTCTTGGCCCAGGCGCCGGCGTAGCAGTCGGCCTGCAGCTCCAGCTTCACCGAGAGCGCGTTGGCGCTGTTCGGGTCGCGCTGCTGCTGGCGGCGCATCTGCGCCTCGGTGCCGAGCAGGTCCTGCACGTGGTGGCCGTACTCATGGGCCAGCACGTACGGCTGGGCGAACTCGCCCTCGGCGCCGAGTTGGTCGGCGAGCAGCCGGTAGAAGGTGAGGTCGATGTAGACCAGGTCGTCGGCGGGGCAGTAGAACGGCCCGACGCCCGAGTCGGCCTGGCCGCAGCCGGTGTTCACGTTCTGGCTGAAGAAGACGGTCTTCGACGGCTGGTACTGCTCGCCGAAGACCTCCGGCATGGCCTTGCGCCAGTACGCCTGGATCGAGTTCACGTAGAGGGTGTTGCGGCAGTCGAGCTGCTGCAACTTGTCGTTGGCGGAGCACTTCTGCTCCAGGGAGGTGTTGTCGCCCTGGTCGGAACCGCCGCCCCCGCCCATCGCGTTCAGCCCGAAGCCGCCGCCGACCAGGGCGACGAGCACGGCGATGATGATGCCCACGATCCCGCCCCGGCCGCCGCCGATCGGGATCGGAATGCCCATCCCGCCGCCTCCGCCGGACCCTCGCCGATCCTCCACCTGGCTGGTGTCGATCCGCGCGTTCTCGTTCAGCTCCATGTTGACCCCGATCACCGATTAGTCCGTGTGTGGTGGTTGCGGTACCGGACCGGGTCCGGACGGAGGATTCGGTACCCGATGATCTTGTCAGGTAATCCGGAGGGGGCGGCCGGGGAGGCCCGGTACACTTGGCCGCGTGCTGCGCTGCGAAGGCTGAACCGCCCCGCGCCGACGGGAACTGATGACCCGCCGGCGCTTTCGCGTGCCCTGAGTCAGCCTTTCCGGACCCCGAGAGCGAGTACCTCGAAATGATCACTGCCACCGGCCTGGAGCTGCGCGCCGGTTCCCGGATCCTGCTGTCCGACACCACCCTGCGGGTGCAGCCGGGCGATCGGATCGGCCTGGTCGGCCGCAACGGCGCCGGCAAGACCACCACCCTGAAGGTCCTCGCCGGGGAGGGCCAGCCGTACGCCGGGCAGATCGACCGGCGTAGCGCGATCGGCTACCTGCCGCAGGACCCGCGTACCGGCGACCTGGAGGTCACCGGGCGGGACCGGGTGCTCTCCGCCCGTGGGCTGGACGTGCTCATGGCGCAGATGAAGGAGGTGGAGGCGAAGCTCGCCTTGGGCGCCGACGACGAGCGGCTGGTCCGCCGCTACGGCGCGCTGGAGGACCAGTTCGCCTCGCTCGGCGGGTATGCGGCGGAGGCCGAGGCGGCTCGGATCTGCGCGAACCTCGGCCTGCCGGACCGCGCCCTGGCGCAGACCATCGGCACCCTCTCCGGCGGCCAGCGCCGGCGGATCGAGCTGGCCCGGATCCTGTTCCGGGACGCGGGGGAGAACGGCGGCGGCATCCTGCTGCTCGACGAGCCCACCAACCACCTCGACGCGGACTCGATCACCTGGTTGCGTGGCTTTCTGGCCAACCACAAGGGTGGCCTGATCGTGATTTCCCACGACGCCTCGTTGCTGGAGGCGGTGGTCAACAAGGTGTGGTTCCTGGATGCCACCCGGTCCGTGGTCGACGTGTACAACCTGGGCTGGAAGGCGTACCTGGAGGCACGCGAGACCGACGAGCGGCGCCGCCGCCGGGAGCGGGCCAACGCCGAGAAGAAGGCCGGCGCGCTGATGGCCCAGGCCGACAAGATGCGGGCCAAGGCCACCAAGACCGTCGCCGCGCAGAACATGGCCCGCCGGGCCGAGAAGCTGCTCTCCGGCCTGGACGAGGTCCGGGTCGCGGACAAGGTCGCCAAGGTGCGTTTCCCCACCCCGGCGCCGTGCGGCAAGACCCCGCTCACCGCCAGCGGCCTGTCCAAGTCGTACGGGTCGCTGGAGATCTTCACCGACGTCGACGTGGCGGTGGACCGGGGCTCCCGGGTGGCCATCCTCGGCCTCAACGGCGCCGGCAAGACCACCCTGCTGCGGATGCTCGGCGGCCTGCTCGAACCGGACACTGGCGAGGTGCGCCCGGGCCACGGCCTGCGCCTCGGCTACTACGCCCAGGAGCACGAGACCCTGGACGTGGACCGGACGATCCTGGAGCACATGCGCAGCGCGGCGCCGGAGCAGACCGACACGGACCTGCGCAAGATCCTCGGTGCGTTCCTGTTCTCCGGGGAGGACGTCGACAAGCCGGCCGGGGTGCTCTCCGGTGGCGAGAAGACCCGGCTGGCCCTGGCCACCCTGGTCTGCTCGGGCGCCAATGTGCTGCTGCTGGACGAGCCGACGAACAACCTCGACCCGGTCAGCCGGGAGCAGGTGCTCGACGCGATCGCGCGCTACCCGGGCGCCATCGTGCTGGTCACCCACGATCCGGGTGCGGTCAGCGCGCTCAAGCCCGACCGGGCGATCCTGCTGCCCGACGGCGACGAGGACGCCTGGAGCGACGATCTGCTCGAACTCGTCGAACTCGCCTGATCGGGGGCCGGGTCCGCCGGTCAGCTGAGCAGGGCGGCCAGGCGGGGGAGGACGCCGGAGGTGACCAGGATGGTCGCGCCGATGGCGACGAAGACGGCCGGGACCAGCCAGTGGCCGGCCCGGCCGACCAGGCCCACGACCCGCGGGTGGCCGCCGAGCAGGGCGGCGACCGTGCACCAGAGCGCCACCAGGCCGGCGAAGACCACCAGCCAGACCACGCCGGCGGCGGGGTCGAGGGAGCGGAACACCGGCACGTACACCGCGATGTTGTCGGCGCCGTTGGCGATCGTCACCCCGGCGACCCCGAGCAGGCTGCCGACCGCGGCCGGCGGCTCGTCGTCGGCGGGGCGGGCCAGCAGCGCGCGGACGCCGAGCGCGATCGGGAGCAGCCCGAGCAGGCCGGTCCACGGATCGGGTACGACCAGCAACCCGGCGGCGGCCACCACGGCGGCGGCCAGCAGCGCGCCGATGCCGAGGTACTGCCCGGCCACGATGTCCCGGGGGCGGGGTCGGCCGGCGCGGCGGGCCGCCACGAAGAGCACGGTGAGCACGATGATGTCGTCGATGTTGGTGGCGGCGAACACCAGGGCGGCGGCGGCCGCGGCGGTGAGCGGTTCGATCACCCGGGTGAGGGTACGGCTCGGCCGCCCGGTCGGCCCGCCATGATCCACGCGGGCGGGGTGGACTGACCGGTCAGGAGGATCACTCTATCGGGAAGCTGACATTGCATAGCGTGTCGGTTGGCGAAGAGTTGATATCTGGCGCATGATCGTTCGAGGCGGTCTAATAGGTGGGACCGTATCCGAACCGCACAGTCTGGGACGTGAGGACACAGCATGGCAGCCACTGGCACAGCCACCAGCACTGAGAAGGGTCGCCGGATCGTCGGAGCCGAGCGTCAGACGCTCGCCAAGGACCTGGTAAAGCGGTACACCGCCGGTGAGAGCATCCGTTCGCTCGCGGCCTCGACCGGCCGCTCCTACGGGTTCATCCACCGGGTGCTCACCGAGTCCGGGGTGCAGCTGCGGCAGCGTGGCGGCGCCCGGCGCCGCAAGAAGGCGTGACCCGCCCACCAGCGTCGTCCATCAGCGCGTTGCCCCGGGCGGTCCGGTGACCGCCGAGACGGCCGGGGTGCGCTTCGACTGCGACGGGCCGGTCGCGACGGTCACGTTGTGCCGGCCCGACGTGCTCAATGCCCAGACCCCGGCGATGTGGCGCGCGATGAGCGACTTCTCCCGGGATCTGCCCGGGGACGTCCGCGTCGTCGTCGTACGCGGCGAGGGGCGGGCCTTCTCCGCCGGCCTCGACCTGTCGGTGGCCGGCGCCTCGGGCCCGGGTTCCTTCGCCGAGCTCTCCACCCTGCCCGAGCCGGAGTGCGCCGACCGGATCGCCGGCTACCAGGGCGGTTTCACCTGGCTGCACCGCCCCGACGTGATCTCGGTGGCCGCGGTGCAGGGCCACGCCATCGGCGCCGGCTTCCAGCTGGCGCTCGCCTGCGACCTGCGGGTGCTCGCCGAGGACGCCCGGCTCTCCATGGCCGAGGTGACCCTCGGCCTGGTCCCCGACCTCGCCGGTACCAAGCGCCTCGTCGAGCTGGTCGGCTACTCCCGCGCCCTGGAGATCTGCGCCACTGGGCGCCGGATGGACGCCGCCGAGGCGGACCGGATCGGGCTGGCGACCCTGGTGGTGCCCGCCGCGGAGCTGGACGCCGCGGTGCGGGACCTGACCGCCGGCCTGCTGGCCAACAACCGGGACGCGATCGTGGAGATCAAGGCGCTGCTCGCCGGGGCGGCCGGGCGGAGCCACGCCGAGCAACAGCGGGCCGAGCGCGAGGCGCAGACCCGGCGGCTGCGCGATCTGGCCGGGCGAGGAGAATAGGTAAGGACCGTTCGGGAAGATCCGGGTTACTCGCGAGGTTGTCGTAGTCGTCGGGAGAATTGACTCGACGGTCCAGGGCTGCCCGACGACCCGGAGGTGACGAGTGTCCAACCACATGGCCGGTGGTGGCATGGCCGGCTGGAGCATGCTCCGGTCGATGCGCAACCAGGACGAGGTCAACACCCACCAGCTCAAGCGCGGCACCGCCAAGCGGATCGTCGCGTTCGCCCAGCCCTACCGGCGGGACATCGTCGTCTTCCTGATCACCGTGGTGATCGCCGCGGTGATCGGCGTGGCCACCCCGCTGCTCGCCGGTGACGTGATCGACGCGATCGCCGGCGGCGGCCCCGACGCGGGCGCCACCGTGGTCAAGCTCGCCCTGGTCATCGCCGTGCTGGCCGTCGCCGACGCGCTCTTCTCGCTGGCCCAGCGCTGGTACTCGGCGCGGATCGGCGAGGGCATCATCCTCGACTTGCGCACCCGGGTCTACGACCACGTGCAGCGGATGCCGCTGCAGTTCTTCACCCGGACCCAGACCGGCGCGCTGGTCAGCCGGCTCAACAACGACGTGCTCGGCGCCCAGCGGGCCTTCACCTCGACGCTCTCCGGCGTGGTCAGCAACGTCATCCAGCTGGTGCTCACCGCCGGCGCGATGCTGATCCTCTCCTGGCAGATCACCCTGCTGGCGCTGGTGCTGCTGCCGATCTTCATCATCCCGGCCCGGCGGGTCGGCCGGCGGCTGGCCGAGATCACCCGCGAGTCGTACAACCTCGACGCCAAGATGAACGCCACGATGACCGAGCGGTTCGGCGTCGCCGGCGCGCTGCTGGTCAAGCTCTTCGGCTCGCCCGAGGTGGAGGCGGCGCGGTTCGCCGGCCGGGCCGAGCGGGTCCGCGACATCGGCATCCAGTCCGCCATGTACTCGCGCACCTTCTTCGTGGCGATGTTGCTGGTCGCCTCGCTCGCCCAGGCGCTCACCTACGGCCTCGGCGGCTGGCTCGCCGTCACCGGCGCGGTCAGCGCGGGCACCGTGGTCAAGCTCGCGCTGCTGCTCACCCGCCTGTACGGTCCGCTCACCGCGCTGTCCAACGTCCGGGTGGACGTGATGAGCGCCCTGGTCTCCTTCGACCGGGTCTTCGAGGTGCTCGACCTGCGCCCCGGCATCGCCGAGCGGCCCGACGCCGTGCCGGTGCCCAGGGGCAACGGCCGGGTCGAGTTCCGCGACGTGCGGTTCCGCTACCCGAGCGCCGCCGAGGTGTCGCTGGCCTCCCTGGAGGAGGTCGCCGCGCTGGACCGTACGGTCAACGAGCCGGTGCTCAAGGGCGTCTCGTTCAGCGTCGAGCCCGGGCAGATGGTGGCCCTGGTGGGTCCCTCCGGCGCCGGCAAGTCGACGCTGTCCATGCTGATCTCCCGGATCTACGACGTGACCGACGGGCAGGTGCTGGTCGGCGGCGTCGACGTCCGGGACGCCACCCTCGCCTCGCTGCGCGACGAGATCGGCGTGGTCACCCAGGACTCCCACCTGTTCCACGAGACCATCCGGGAGAACCTGCGCTACGCCAAGCCGGACGCCACCGACGACGAGATCTGGGCCGCCCTCGCCGGCGCGCAGGTCGCCGACCTGGTCCGGGCGCTGCCCGACGGGCTGGATACCACGGTGGGCGAGCGGGGCTACCGCTTCTCCGGCGGTGAGAAGCAGCGCATCGCCATCGCCCGGCTGCTGCTCAAGGCCCCGTCGATCGTCATCCTGGACGAGGCCACCGCGCACCTCGACTCGGAAAGCGAGGCGGCGGTGCAGCGGGCGCTGTCGGTGGCGCTGACCGGGCGAACGGCGCTGGTCATCGCGCACCGGCTCTCCACCGTCCGGGACGCCGACCAAATCCTCGTCCTCGACGAGGGGCGGATCGTCGAGCGCGGCCGACACGAGGAGCTGGTGGCCGTAGGTGGCCTCTACGCCGAGCTCTACCGCACCCAGTTCGCGGTCGCCGACTCGCCCGCGCCGTACGTGGAGCCGGAGCAGCAGGAGCCGGTGGTGACCACGGTGCCGCTCGGCACCTACGTGGCCCAGGAGGCGCTGCCCCCGGCCGCTGCCAACTAGGGGCGCCGGCGGCGCAGCGGCAACCCGGATCTACGACCATCGGCGTAGCCGGCCGGGCAGATCTACGGCAGCAGGCCGACGCGGGGACAGCGGCAGATAACTAGCGTTGCCCGCATGGAGCTGTCCGGAGCCGTCCTGTTCGCGGTGGCGCTGTGCGTGGTCTCCGCCGGCGCCTACGCCATCGGTGCCCTCGTGCAGGAGCGGGTCGCCGAACAGCCGATGTGGGTACTGGTCCGCATGCCCCGCTGGTGGCTCGCCGTCGCCAGCAACGCGTTCGGCGCGCTGCTGCACGTCGTCGCCCTGCGGTACGGGGCGCTGACGGTGGTCCAGGCGCTCGGCGTTCTGACTCTCGTGCTCGCCGTACCGCTGGGCGCCACTGTCGCACGGCGGCGGGTCGGCCGGGCTGAAGGCGGGGCGACGGCGCTGGCCTGTGTCGGTCTTGTCGGGCTGATGGCCCTGATCGGCTCGACGCCGGCGGTTGCCCTCACGGGACGGCAACTCGTCGGCCTGCTGCTGGTGACCGCCTCGGCCCTGGTTCTCCTCGCCGGGCGCAGCCGCCTTCCCGGCGCCAGCGGCCTGTGGGCCGCCACCGCCGGCGGCACGGCCTTCGGTGTGGCGTCCGCTGTCACCCAGACTCTCACCGTGCAGATCGCCGGCACCGGTCACACTGCCGTGACCCGGCCGGCCGGGATCACCGCGATCCTGGCCGTCGCGGGGCTCAACGTCGCGGGAGTGTGGTTCACGCAGCTGTCCTACCGCCACGGACTCGCCGCGCCACTGGCGCTGAGCACCATGGCCAATCCGGTGGCCGCCGCCGCGATCGGCCTGATCCTGCTCGGCGAACACGTCCGCGCCGGCAGCGCCGGCATGGCCCTGGCCGCCCTGTGCGCCGCCGCCGTCGCCGTCGCGGTCCGGCAGCTCACCACGACGCGCAGCCCGGTCGGCCCACTCACGGCCGGGGCGGCGTACCAGTCGAGCCGGCGCATCAAGGGCGCGCTCAGGCCGGCGGCCACACCAGTTGGTCGGCCACGTGGCCCGGTCCGGCCGGTCGGTCGCCACCGCTCGGCCGTACCCGGTGGCACACCGGCACGGCCGCGGCCCTGCCAGTCGGCACGTCCCTGCGTCACCGGACGGCCGAACGGACCGCTCTCCGCAACCCGCGACCGCGCCGACCGGCACCTGGGCTAGCGCCTCGCCGCCGCCCGCAGTTCGCCGAAGGCGGCGCCGAGCGTCTCCGGGGTGAAGTGGGCGTTCAGGCCGCTCGGGTTGGGCAGCACCCAGAGTCGGGCCGGCCCGAGTCGCTCCGGTTGCGGGCCGAAGCCCGCCTTGGGCCGGGCGAAACCGATCCGGTAGGCGGTCACCCCGACCACCGCCACCCAGCGTGGCCGGTACCGCTCGACCTTGCCGGTCAGCGCCTCCGCGCCGGCCACCAGCTCCGCGGCCGACAGCTCGTCGGCGCGGGCGCTGGCCCGGGCGACCATGTTGGTGATGCCCAGGCCGAGGGCGGGCAGTTCGTCCTGCTCGCTCGGGTGCATCTGGCGCGGGGTGAAGCCGCCGCGGTGCAGGGCCGGCCAGAACCGGTTGCCCGGCCGGGCGAAGTGCCAGCCGGTCGCCGCCGACCACAGCCCCGGGTTGATGCCCACGAAGAGCACGTCCAACCCGGGCGCGATTACATCCGGCAGCAGCTTGTCGACCGCCGCCGCCAACTCCTCCCGGGTCGGCCGGGGAAACCGGCGGGGAGTCGTCACAGGCCGCGCAGCGCGCCGCCGTCGACCGGCACGGTCACCCCGGTGAGGTAGCTGGCGGCGGGGGAGAGCAGGAAGGCGGCCACCCGGCCGAACTCGGCGGGGTCACCGACGCGGCCGAGCGGGATGGACGCCTCCGCCTCGGCCCGGGCCCGCTCGGCGTCCCCGGTGGCCGCGAACAGCTCCCGGTTGCGGTCGGTGAGGATCCGGCCGGGCAGCAGGCTGACCACGCGTACGCCACCGGGGCCGTACTCGTCGGCCATGTCCTTGGCCACCCCGGCGAGGCCGGGCCGCAGGCCGTTGGAGATGCCCAGGCCGGGCACCGGCCCCCGGGTCGAGGTGGAGAGGACCAGCCCGATCGCGCCGCCTTCGGTGAGCGCGGCGGCCACCGTCCGGGCGGCGCGGACCGTGCCCAGGAAGACGGTCTCGAAGGACTCTCGCCACTGCTCGTCGGTGACCTGGGCGGCGGTGCCGCGGGGCGGGCCGCCGACCGAGATCAGCGCGCCGTCGAGCCGGCCGAACTGTTCGCGCGCCGCCGCGATGAGACGCTCGGGGGTGCCCGGGTCGGTCAGGTCGGCGGTCAGCCCGATGGCCCGCTCGGGGCCGCCGAGCGCCTCGACCGCCTCGGCGACCCGCTCGGGCACCCGGGCGGAGATCACCACCCGGGCCCCGTCGGCGACGAGGGCGTGGGCGGTGGCGAGGCCGAGGCCGCGGGAGGCGCCGGTCAGCAGGTACACCCGGTCGGCGAGTCCGAGATCCATGAGCCCGATCCTGCCGTACCTCCGACCCGGCTGCCACCTCGCCTCAGCGCCTTGCGGGGCGGAGCAGGCGTACCCGGCCGGCGACCTGCACCGCGACGGCGCCGCCGGTCCGGGCCACGGCGGGCAGCCGGCGCGGCCGGGGCGCTGTCCGGCCGTCGTAGCGGGCGGTGGCGTCGCGGGTGGCCAGCTCCTCGGCACCGAGCGGCGGCAGGCCGCCCTGGTCCCGCAGGTGCCGGGCCAGGTCCCAGCCGTCGCGCAGCGAACCGTTGCTGGGGCGTCCCGCCGCCCAGCCGGCGAAGGTCGCGGCCCAGGCCGGGCCGACACCGGCGGCGAGCAGCGGCCAGTGGCGGGCCACCTCGCCGGCCCGCTTGCGCAGCAGCGCCTGGCGGGCCGCGGCCACCGACG
>NZ_JBSGJR010000149.1:0-12644 GCF_053605645.1 Micromonospora sp. NPDC003776 | reverse complement strand
CGAAGGCACGAAGCCAGTCAGACCTAGGGTCACGCCCACCGCTGCCAGCTATCAGCTCACCACTGCTGAACCGACCACGCCATGCTCACAGTCAGCCCTCCCGCGGCCCGTGCACCGCGCGGTCGACCAGTGACTCGGCGACCTCCCGCAGCTTCCGGTTGGCGTCCTGCGACACCCGCGCCAGGATGGCGAACGCCTCGTCGGCCGAGCACCGGCGCTGCGCCATGATGATCCCCTTGGCCTGTTCGATGACCGCCCGGCTCTGCATCGCCTCCTGCATCTGCTGGGCCAGCGTGGCGGTGCTTTCGTAGAGGTGGACGTTGGCCAGCGCGATGGCGGCGTACCCGGCCAGGGTCTGCGCCAGTTCGACCTGCTCGTCGAACGCCCCCGCAGCCGCGCCGTAGATGTTCAGCGCACCGACCATCGCCTCCTGGATCGGCAGGCCGATCGACAGCGAACTGGCCGCGCCGGCCTTCCGGGCCCGGTCCGCCCACTCCGGCCAGCGGCTCTCCGCCGACATGTCCGGCACGAGCATCACGGTGCCGGTGGTCGCGGCGTCCAGGCACGGGCCACGGCCCTGCGCGTACTGCCACTCGTCCAGCGTCAGCGCCAGGTCACCGGTGTGCGCGGCGGTGTACGCCTCGGTGCCCTGGATCAGAGTGACCGAGACCTCCGCGGTGCCGCGGATCGTGTCCTTGGCGACCTGGGCGACGTTCGACAACACCACCTCGAGGTCGGCCTCGTCGTACTTGATCCTCCCGAGCCTGATCAAGGCTGCGGCGAGGTCGAGGGGGGCCTGCGGCATCAGCTCTGACGTCCTTGTGCGAAGCGTCGCCGTCGACTCGGGACGAGTGGGACGGCACAGGGCGGGGCGGTCCGTGGGTCACGGACCGCTGTACCGATCCGGAGGGATCGGGAACCGGCGCCGCTTCTTGACGCTCGCTCGTGACGCCCCGGCCGGGGACGTCAGCTACAGGACAAACATTTTACGGCCCGGCGGCGGTGGGGGCGACGGGGCGTACCGGTCCATCGCCGCCGGTCCCGTCCGCCCCCGGCCGGTGACGGCCCCGCCGACGATCTCGAACGCGGTCAGCGTGCCGGTGAGCGCCAGGACGCGGCGGACCACCGGCGACGGGTCGCACAGCGTCAACCGCCCGCCCCGCTCGACCACGAGCAGCTGGGCCTGCGCCAGTGCGCTGACGCCGTGTGCGCCGAAGAAGGTGACCGCCGAGAGGTCCACCGCGACCAGCGGTGCCGGGGCGCGGGCGACGGCCGCCACGCGTTCCAGCAGGAGGTGGGCGTTGCTCATGTCGATCTCGCCGGCCACGGTGATCCGCTTGGTGGTGCCCAGCGTGGCGCAGGCCAGCCACATGATGGCCTCGTCCGGGCGCGGTGGACCGGATGCGGTCGGGACGTGGTGGTAGCCGAATTGCGGTGGATCCTCCGACATGGCGCCTCTCACCTGATGGTTCGGGAACGCTCCCGGCAGGACGTGCCCGCGAGCAGGTGGAGGGCGCATGTCTTGACCCGTGCCCGAACACTACGCGCATCCGGTGGGCACCGCACGCAGCCGTTTCCGTGCCGATGGCCCGCCCGGCGGGTAGGTTGGGCCTCGGTGATCAGCCGTCCAGCGACCGGCCGACCGAGGACCCGCCATGGAACCCCCGCGCACGGACCCCGCCGAAGCGTTCGCCGAGCTCGGCCGGATCAGGCTCGACGAGGTCGCGCTCGACGACATCCTGGAGCGCGTCGCCCAGTTGGCCAACCGCGCCATCCCGGGCAGCTCGGACGTGTCCGTCACGCTGGTCCGCAGCGGTAGCGGCGAGAGCGTCGTCTCGACCAGCGAACGGGCCCGGCAGCTCGACGAGTGGCAGTACCGGCAGGGGCACGGGCCCTGCCTGGACGCCTCGGCCAGCGCCGACAGCCTGTCGATGCCCGACATGGCCACCGAGGAGCGCTGGCCGGAGTGGGCGGGCCGCGCCAGGGCGGCCGGTGTCGGCAGCTCCCTGTCGATCGGGCTGCCGATCCAGGAGGCGGTCACCGGCGCGCTCAACGTGTACGGCGTCACCGCGCACGCCTTCGACCGGGAGGCGATCAGCCTGGCGGAGAACTTCGCCGCGTACGCCGCCGTGGCCCTGGCCAACGCCCACCTCTACGAAAGCACCGCGGCCCTGGCCGGGCAGATGCGGGACGCGATGCGCAGCCGGGCGGTGATCGAGCAGGCCAAGGGCATCATCATGGCGGAACGGCGCTGCTCGGCGGACGAGGCGTTCGCCCTGCTGTCCAAGCTGTCGCAGGACGCCAACCGCAAGGTGCGCGACGTGGCCGAGGCCCTCGTCGCCAGCGTCGGCAAGGGCCGCTGAGCCAGGAATGGTCGGCCCGGCAATGGGTAGGCGCGGCCGTGGCCGGTGCAGGTCCGCCGAGAGAAGGCGACGGGTCGACAGGTACCCGGCAAGAGGATGCGACGGCTGCTGACCTGCCCCGGCGCTCCGCCACCCTGCTGCGCGACCGGCTGCGCCGGGCCCGGGCCGGCGTCGGGCTGGCCGTGCAGGCCGGGCTGGCGGCGGGACTGGCCTGGTGGGTGACCGGCGAGCTGCTGGGCGTTCCCAAACCGGTGTTCGCGCCGATCTCGGCGGTCGTGACGCTGGCCGCGTCGGTGGGGCAGCGGCTGCGTCGTACGGTCGAACTGGTCATCGGGGTGGCCGTCGGCATCCTGATCGGCGACCTGCTGATCTACCTGCTCGGCACCGGCGCGTGGCAGCTCGGTCTGGTCGTGGTGCTGGCGGTCCTGGTCGCGGCGTTCGTAGGCCGCAGCCCCGCCCTGGTGGTGCAGGCCGGGGCGACCGCGGTGCTGATCGGCACGCTGTCGCCGTCGGTACCGAACCTGGAGGTCCCGCGCTTCATCGACGCGCTCGTCGGCGGAGTGGTGGCCCTCGTGGTGACCGCGGTGCTGCTGCCGGTGAACCCGCTCCGGGCGATCAACCGGGCCGCCGGGCCCGCGCTCGACCTGCTCGTCGATCAGTTGGAGGCCACCGCCGCCGCGCTCCGGCAGCGGGATGCCGGGCGGGCGCGGACCGCTCTCGACCGGCTGCGGAACAACAAGAAGGAACTCGGCGCCTTCGGCGAGGCGGCACAGGGCGCGCAGGAGGCGATCAGGCTCTCCCCGGTGTACTGGCGCGCCGGGGAAGGGCCGCTCGGCCGGTACGCGCAGGCCGTGACCCCGGTCGACCGGGCCATGCGCAACAGCGGCACCCTCATCCGCCGGGCGGTCACCCTGATCGAGGACGGCGAGCCGATCCCAGACCACCTGCTCGACGCGGTGTCGACGCTCGCCGACGCGGTCCGGACGCTGCGCCGGGAGTTCGTCCGCGGGGCGGCACAGCCGGACCGGACCCGGGAGCGGGCGCTGCGGGCGGTGGCCCTGGCCGGCCACGCCTACCGCTGCGGCGTGGGCTTCTCCGGCGCGGTGGTGGTCGCCCAGCTGCGTACCACGGTCAGCGACCTGCTGGTGGCCACCGACCTGTCCCAGGACGACGCCAACGAGCTGGTCCGGCGGGCCTTCGGCCCGCTCACCCCGCTGGCGGACCAGGGCCGGGCGCCCGGCCGATAACGGCTCCCGGTCCCGGTGGCCCCCGTCACGTGGCCGGGCGCCCGGCGTGAAAAGCGCGTCAAGAAACCACCCCCGGCCGTCATGGTCGCGTTATAGCCCCTGTCCCTCCGGCCGGTGCGGAGTTGTGATTGCCCGGCGCGACCGGAAGGCGGTCGCGGACAACTGCCCGGTAAGAGGAGTCAGCGGTGTCTGACGTGGTGTTCGTGCTGTTGACGGTGGGGCTGTTCGCAGCACTCGCCCTCGTGGTGAGGGGTGTGGAGAAGCTGTGAGCGCGGTGAACGCCGTCGGTCTGGTGCTGGCGATCGGCCTGGGCGTGTTCCTGGTGGTCGCCCTGCTGTTCCCGGAGCGCTTCTGATGAGCACGACAACAGCCGGCGTCATCTTCGTCCTGTCGCTGGTGGTGGCGCTGGTCGCCGTCCACAAACCGTTCGGCGACCACATGTACCGGGTGGTGTCGGGCACCCGGCACTCCCGCGCCGAGCGCGGGCTCTACCGCGCGATGGGCGTCAACCCGGCGGCCGAGCAGTCCTGGGCCGTGTACGCCCGCAGCGTGCTGGCGTTCTCCGCCGTGTCGATCCTGTTCCTGTACGCGTTCCAGCGCCTGCAGAACCACCTGTGGCTCTCCCTGGGCCTCGATCCGGTGATGAGCCACGGCGCCTGGAACACGGCCGTGTCGTTCGTGACGAACACGAACTGGCAGTGGTACTCGGGTGAGTCGACGATGGGTCACCTGGTGCAGATGGCCGGCCTGGCGGTGCAGAACTTCGTCTCCGCCGCGGTCGGTGTCGCCGTGGCGGTCGCGCTGGTGCGCGGCTTCGCTCGTAGCCGGACCGGCGAACTGGGCAACTTCTGGGTCGACCTGACCCGGATCACGCTGCGCATCCTGCTGCCGATCGCGGTGCTCGGCGCGCTGGCGCTGATGATCGGCGGCGCGGTGCAGAACCTCTCCGGTGGCACCGACGTGACCACGCTGACCGGCGGCACCCAGCACATCACCGGCGGCCCGGTCGCCAGCCAGGAGGTCATCAAGGAACTGGGCACCAACGGCGGCGGGTTCTACAACGCCAACAGCGCCCACCCGTTCGAGAACCCCACCTCCTGGACGAACTGGCTGGAGATCTTCCTGATCCTGGTCATCCCGTTCAGCCTGCCCCGGGTCTTCGGCCGGATGGTCGGCCAGAACCGGCAGGGCCACGCGATCGCCGCGGTGATGGCGGTCCTGGCGCTGGCCAGCGTCACGCTCACCAACGTCTTCGAGCTCACCGGGCACGGCACCGTCCCGCAGGCGGTCGCCGCCGCGATGGAGGGCAAGGAGGTCCGGTTCGACGTGTCGAACTCGGCGACCTTCGCCGCGGCCACGACGCTGACCTCCACGGGTGCGGTGAACTCGTTCCACGACTCGTTCACCTCGCTCGGCGGCCTGATGACCATGTTCAACATGATGCTCGGCGAGGTCGCGCCGGGCGGTGTCGGCTCAGGTCTCTACGGCCTGCTGATCCTTGCGGTGATCACGGTCTTCGTCGCCGGTCTGATGGTCGGCCGGACCCCCGAGTACGTCGGCAAGAAGATCAGCGCGCGGGAGGTCAAGCTGGCGTCGATGTACTTCCTGGTCACGCCGGCCCTGGTGCTCGCCGGTACGGCGGCGGCGTTCGCCACCGGCAACAACTCCACCGCGTTGAACGTCGGCCCGCACGGCCTCTCCGAGGTGCTCTACGCGTTCACGTCGGCGAGCAACAACAACGGCTCCGCCTTCGCCGGCATCACGGTGAACACGCCGTGGTGGAACACCGCGCTCGGGCTGTGCATGCTCCTCGGCCGGTTCCTGCCGATCATCTTCGTGCTCGCCCTGGCCGGTTCGCTGGCCCGGCAGCAACCCACTCCCGCCTCCGCGGGCACCCTGCCGACCCACCGACCGCTCTTCGTCGGGATGGTCGTCGGCGTCACGGTGATCCTCGTGGCGCTGACCTTCCTGCCCGCGCTCGCGCTCGGCCCCCTCGCCGAGGGGCTGTGACCACCATGAGGAACGAGGACATGTCCGTCGCACCCGTGACGTCCGGCGGCACCGGCGAACAGCCGGTCGCCGGCACCCCCGCCACCCACGGCAACCGGGTCGGCGGAGGACTGCTCGACCCGCGGCAGCTGATCCGGTCCCTGCCCGACGCGCTGCGCAAGCTCGACCCCCGCACGCTCTGGCGCAACCCGGTGATGTTCATCGTGGAGCTCGGCGCCGTCTTCACCACCGTCCTGGCAGTGGCCGACCCGTCGGTCTTCGCCTGGGCGATCACGATCTGGTTGTGGCTCACCGTGGTCTTCGCCAACCTGGCCGAGGCGGTCGCCGAGGGCCGGGGCAAGGCCCAGGCCGCCGCCCTGCGCCAGGCGAAGCAGGACACCATCGCCACCCGCCTCGTCGGCTGGACGCCCGGCGCGGCGGCCGACGCCTACCGCGACGAGGCGGTGCCCGCGCCCCAGCTCAAGCAGGGCGACATCGTCCTGGTCGAGGCCGGTCAGCTCATTCCCGGCGACGGGGACGTGGTCGAGGGCATCGCCAGCGTCGACGAGTCGGCGATCACCGGCGAGTCCGCGCCGGTCATCCGGGAGTCCGGCGGCGACCGCAGCGCGGTCACCGGTGGCACGAAGGTGCTCTCCGACCGGATCGTCGTGAAGATCACCCAGAAGCCGGGGGAGAGCTTCATCGACCGGATGATCGCGCTCGTCGAGGGCGCGAACCGGCAGAAGACCCCGAACGAGATCGCGCTCAACATCCTGCTCGCCGCGCTCACGATCATCTTCCTGCTGGCCGTGGTCACGCTCCAGCCACTGGCGATCTTCTCCAAGGCCTACCAGGCGGCCGCTCCCGACTCGGGTGCGATCACCGACGCCGGCGTCACCGGGGTGGTGCTGGTGTCCCTGCTGGTCTGCCTGATCCCGACCACCATCGGCGCGCTGCTGTCCGCCATCGGCATCGCCGGCATGGACCGGCTGGTGCAGCGCAACGTCCTCGCGATGAGCGGCCGGGCGGTCGAGGCGGCGGGCGACGTGAACACCCTGCTGCTCGACAAGACCGGAACGATCACCCTCGGCAACCGGCAGGCGGACGAGTTCCTTCCGGTCGAGGGAGTGGACGCCGCCACGGTGGCCGACGCCGCCCAGCTGTCCGGCCTGGCCGACGAGACCCCCGAGGGCCGCTCCATCGTGGTGCTGGCGAAGAACGAGTTCGGGCTGCGGGAGCGCGAGCCCGGCCTGATCCCGCACGCCACCTTCGTGCCGTTCGGCGCGCAGACCCGGATGAGCGGCGTCGATCTGGCGCCCGTCGGAACCGAATCGGCGCGCCGCATCCGCAAGGGTGCCGCCGCGGCCGTCATGAAGTGGGTACGCGAGAACGGCGGCCACCCCACCGAGCAGGTGGGGCAGCTGGTCGACGAGATCAGCGGCATCGGCGGTACTCCGCTCGTCGTCGCCGAGCACGTCGACGGCCGGCCGGCCCGCACCCTCGGCGTCATCCACCTGAAGGACATCGTCAAGCCGGGGATGAAGGAACGGTTCGACGAGATGCGCCGGATGGGCATCCGGACCGTGATGATCACCGGCGACAACCCGCGGACCGCGCGGGCGATCGCCGACGAGGCCGGGGTGGACGACTTCCTCGCGGAGGCGACTCCGGAGGACAAGCTCGCCCTGATCAAGAAGGAGCAGGAGGGGGGCCGCCTGGTCGCGATGACCGGCGACGGCACCAACGACGCGCCGGCCCTCGCCCATGCGGACGTCGGCGTGGCGATGAACACCGGCACGTCGGCCGCCAAGGAGGCCGGCAACATGGTCGACCTCGACTCCGACCCGACCAAGCTGATCGAGATCGTCGAGATCGGCAAGCAGTTGTTGATCACCCGAGGTGCGCTGACCACGTTCAGCATCTCGAACGACATCGCCAAATATTTCGCGATCATCCCGGCCATGTTCGCCGGCATCTACCCGAGCCTGGACACGCTGAACATCATGCGGCTGGCCAGCCCCGAGTCGGCGATCCTGTCCGCGGTGATCTTCAACGCCATCATCATCATCGTGCTGATCCCGCTGGCCCTGCGCGGCGTGCGGTACCGGCCGTCCAGCGCGTCGAAGCTGCTCAGCCGCAACCTGCTCGTGTACGGCCTCGGCGGCATCATCGTGCCGTTCATCGGCATCAAACTCATCGACCTGTTCATCCAGTTCATCCCGGGGATCTCGTGATGCGCCTCCCTACCTGGCTTGCTCAACACTTGGCCGCGCTGCGCGCGCTGCTCATGTTCACCGTCCTGCTCGGCCTCGCGTACCCGCTGGCCATGGTCGCCGTCGGCCGGGTTCCCGGCCTCGACGGCAAGGCCGACGGCTCGGTGGTCAGCATCAACGGCAGGTCCGTGGGCAGCTCACTCATCGGGCAGTCCTTCACCGACGCGGACGGCAACCCCGTCCCGCGCTACTTCCAGTCCCGACCGTCTGCCGCCGGCGACGGCTACGACCCGGACTCCACCGCGGCCAGCAACCTCGGGCCGGAGAGCGTGGTCGACACCATCGCCGCGAATCCCGACGACTCGACGCAGAGCCTGCTCACCCAGGTCTGCTCGCGGAGCAAGGCGATCGGTGAACGAGACGGGGTCGACGGGCGGCGGCCGTACTGCACCGCCGACGGGGTGGGCGCGGTGCTCGCCGTGTTCCGGGCGGACGGGCTCACCGGCCGGATCACCCGGGTGGTGAGCGTCAACCAGGTCGCCCCGGCCGCCCCCTTCATCAGCAGCTACCAGGGGGTGCCGGTGGAGCTCGCCCAACCCGACCACGACTACGTCGCCGAGGGTGGGATCGTCACCCCGATCCGGGGGGACGCGCCCGACGGGCCGGCCGTGCCGGCCGACGCGGTCACCGCCAGCGGCAGCGGCCTCGACCCGCACATCTCCCCGGCGTACGCGGAGATCCAGGTGGCCCGGGTCGCGCGCGAGCGTGGTGCGGACCCGGCGGAGATCCGGAAGCTGGTCCGGCAGCACACCACCGGACGGGCGCTCGGCTTCCTGGGCGCCCCCGCGGTGAACGTGCTCGAACTCAACCTCGCCCTCGACGCCAGGTTCCCCACGCGCTGACCAACTCGTTAGGAAGGGCCCCTTCACCCGCACCAAGCGTTAACAAGGGGCCCTTCCTTTCACCCGTGCGAGAGGATGTTGTCCGTGCCCAGGGGTGAACTGCGCATCTATCTCGGGGCCGCGCCCGGCGTCGGCAAGACGTACGCCATGCTCGAGGAGGCCCAGCGGCGGGCCGAGCGCGGCACCGACGTGGTCGTCGGGCTGGTGGAGACCCACGGCCGACCGCACACCGCCGCCATGGTCGGCGACCTGGAGGTCGTGCCGCGCCGGACCGTGACCTATCGGGGCGTCCAGTTCACCGAGATGGACCTCGACGCGGTCCTGGCCCGCCGCCCCGACGTCGCCGTCGTGGACGAGCTGGCGCACACCAACGTGCCCGGCTCGCGCCACGAGAAGCGCTGGCAGGACGTCCAGGAGTTGCTCGACGTCGGGATCAGCGTGCTGACCACGGTCAACATCCAGCACCTGGAGTCGCTCAACGACGTCGTCGCGCAGATCACCGGGACCACCCAGCGGGAGCACCTGCCGGACCAGGTGGTCCGCGCGGCCGAGCAGGTCGAGCTGGTGGACATGACGCCGGAGGCGCTGCGCCGCCGGATGGCGCACGGCAACATCTACCGTCCCGACAAGATCGACGCCGCGCTGGGCAACTACTTCCGGGTCGGCAACCTCACCGCGCTGCGCGAGCTGGCCCTGCTCTGGCTGGCCGACAAGGTCGACGAGCAGCTCGACGCGTACCGGGCCCAGCAGGGCATCTCCGCCACCTGGGAGGCGCGGGAACGGGTCGTCGTCGCGCTGACCGGTGGGCCAGAGGGGGAGACCCTGATCCGCCGCGCGGCCCGGATCGCCGCCCGCAGCAAGGGCGCCGACCTGCTCGCCGTGCACGTGGCCCGCAGCGACGGGCTGGCCGGCGCTGACCCGGCCCAACTGGCCCGGCAACGGGTCCTGGTGGAGAGCCTCGGCGGCACGTACCACCAGGTGCTCGGCGCGGACATCCCGGCCGCGCTGCTGGACTTCGCCCGGGGCGTCAACGCCACCCAACTCGTGCTCGGCGCGAGCCGCCGCGGCCGGTTCGCGCAGATCTTCTCCCGCGGGGTCGGCGTCACCACCACCGCGCTGTCCGGGCCGATCGACGTGCACCTGGTCACCCACCCGCAGGCCGGACGCGGCTGGGCCGCCGGGATGCCGGCGGCACTGTCCCGGCGGCGCCGGCTTCTCGGGTACGCCCTCGCGGTGCTCGGCATACCGCTGCTGACCGTTCTGTTGGCCGCGCTGCCCGACCTCACCCTGACCAACGACATCCTGCTCTTCCTCGCCGGGGTGGTCGGGGTCGCGCTGGTGGGCGGACTGTGGCCGGCGCTGGTCGCCGCGCTCGGCGGTTCGCTCCTGCTGAACTGGTTCTTCACCCCGCCCTTCCACACGCTGACCATCGCCGAGGCGGACAATCTCCTCGCCCTCGGCGTCTTCGTCGGCGTCGCCATCGCGGTGAGCTGGGTGGTCGACGTCGCCGCCCGGCGTACCCGGGAGGCGGCCCGGGCCTCCGCCGACGCGCAGACCCTGGCCACCGTGGCCGGCGGCGTGCTGCGCGGGGAACGCCCGCTGATCGCGCTGCTGGACCGGCTCCGGGAGACCTTCGCGCTGCGCGCGGTCAGCGTTCTCGAACTCACCGCCGAGGCGCAAGGCCGCCCCGGCCGGGCGCAGGAGGAGGCCGCCTGGCGAGTGGTGGCCAGCGTCGGCGAGGCGCCGCCGTGCAGCCCCAGCGCGGGAGAAACGACCGTGCCGGTGGACGAGCGACTGACCGTCGTGCTCTGCGGCCGGCGTCTCGAAGCCGCCGCCCGGCGGGTGGTCGAGGCGTTCGCCGCGCAGGCCGCCGTCGCGCTGCGACAGGAACGGCTCGCCGAGGAGGCCGCCGCGGCCCGGCCGCTCGCCGAGGCCGACCGGATGCGCACCGCGCTGCTCGCCGCCGTCAGCCACGACCTGCGTACGCCGCTCTCCTCGGCCAAGGCCGCCGTGTCCAGCCTGCGCAGCCACGACGTGGAGTTCGACGCCGACGACCGGGAGGAACTGCTCGCCACGGCCGACGAGTCCCTCGACCGGCTGCACCGGCTGGTGGCGAACCTGCTCGACATGAGCCGCCTCCAGGCCGGCGCGCTCGGCGTCACCCCCGCCCCGATCGGGCTGGAGGACGCCGTACCGCCGGCCCTGGACGAACTCGGCCCGGCCGCCGCGGACGTGACCACCGACATCCCCGCCGACCTGCCGGCGGCGCTCGCCGACCCCGGCCTGCTGGAGCGGGTCCTGGTCAACATCGTGGCCAACGCGCTGCGACACAGCCCGCCGGGCCGGCCGCCCACCATCACCGCCAGCGTGCACGCCGGTCAGGTCGAGCTCCGGGTCATCGACACCGGCCCGGGCATCCCCGAGGACCAGTGGGAACACGTCTTCCTGCCGTTCCAGCGCCTCGGTGACCGGGACAACCAGACGGGCGTCGGGCTGGGGCTGGCGCTGTCCCGAGGGCTCGCCGAGGCGATGGGTGGCAGCATCACCCCCGAGACCACCCCGGGCGGCGGACTGACCATGGTGCTGCGGCTGCCCGCCGCCGACGCTTCGAAAGGGGCACGGGGATGACCCGGATCCTGGTCGTCGACGACGAGCCGCAGATCCTCCGCGCGCTCCGGATCAACCTGCGCGCCCGGGGCTACGACGTCCAGGTCGCGGAGACGGGCGCGGCCGCGCTCAAGGCCGCCGCCGGCCACCCGCCCGACCTGGTGGTGCTCGACCTCGGCCTGCCAGACCTGGACGGCGTCGAGGTGATCCGGGGACTGCGCGGCTGGACCAGCGTGCCGATCATCGTGCTTTCCGGCCGGGCCGGCAGCGAGGACAAGGTCTCCGCCCTGGACGCCGGCGCCGACGACTACGTCACCAAGCCGTTCGGGGTGGACGAGCTGCTGGCCCGGATCCGGGCCGTCACCCGGCGGCTCGGCGGCGCCTCCCCGGCCGTCCCGGCGCTGCGGATCGGCGCGCACACCGTCGACCTGGCCGACCGGACGGTCACCCGGGACGACGGCACCGAGGTCAAGCTCACCCCGACCCAGTGGGCCATGCTCGAGAAGCTGCTGCGTAACCCGGGCAAGCTGGTCAGCCAACGGCAGTTGCTGCACGACGTGTGGGGACCGGAGTACCAGCACGAGACCAACTACCTGCGGCAGTACATGGCTCAGCTCCGACGCAAGCTGGAGGACGACCCGGCCCGCCCCCGGCACCTGATCACCGAACCCGGCATGGGCTACCGCTACCGCCCCTGACGCCTCCCCGATCGTTGATCGAACGCGCTCATGGGGCCTCCGCCGGGTTCGCGGGAGCGGGGGCGTGGTGGTGCCGGTCGCGCGCCGAGACCGCCCAGAGCACCGCCGTGCCGAGCAGGGCGGCGGCCGGGGCCACCGCCAGCCCGTACCGGAGACTGGTCGACACCAGCGGGCCGGCGAGCGCCGAGCCGGCGGCGCTGCCGATCACGAACGCGGTGGCCACCCAGGCGAACGCCTCGGCCACCGTTCCCGGCTCCGCCAGCCGCTCGGCGGTCAGGAAGATCGCGGTCAGCACGGGCGGCAGCGCCAACCCGCTCAGCACCAGCAGGCCGGCCATCGGCACCGGGCCGGGGGCGAGCAGCAACGGCAGGTACCCGACCGTCAAGCCGGCGGCCAGCAGCGGCAGCCGGCCCGGACCGCCCGGCCGGGCCCGGGTGTAGAGCAGCCCACCGGCCAGCGCGCCGGCCGCCTGCGCCGCGAGCAGCCAACCGCTCAGCCGCCGGTCACCGGCCGCCTCCGCGTACCCGGTCACGGCCACCGCGATGCTGCCCACCGCCGCGCCGACCCCGACCACCCCGGCCACCATCACCGTGAACCGGGGCCGCTGCGGGTACCCCGGTTCACG
>NZ_JBSGJR010000148.1:0-12645 GCF_053605645.1 Micromonospora sp. NPDC003776 | reverse complement strand
TGCCGAACCCGAAGACCGGCACGGTGACCATGGACGTCGCCAAGGCCGTCTCGGACAGCGATCGCCTGCGGCCGGTGCGCGCGGGTGAGGGTCAGTGCCTCGTACTCGGTGCTCACCGGGATCCTTCCGTCGCGGGGGCCGACCGGGCGCGGGCGGCCAGGGCCTCGGTCTCGGCTTCGTCGGGCATGGCGGACGAGCAGGCCAGCCGCGAGGCGACGAGGGCCCCGGCGGCGTTGGCGAACCGCAGGGTCCGTTCCAGCGGCCAGCCCCGCAGCAGGCCCAGGCAGAGCGCCCCGCCGAAGGCGTCCCCGGCGCCGAGGCCGTTGACCACCTCCACCGGCACCGGCGGCACCCGGACGGTCTCGTCGCCGGTGCTGGCCAGCACCCCGTCGGGCCCGAGCTTGACCACGGCCAGCCGCGGCCCGCGGTCGAGCAGCAGCCGGGCGGCGCGCTCGGGGTCCCGGCTGCCGACGGCCACCTCGACCTCGTCCAGGTTGCCGACGGCGACGGTGACGTGCGGCAGCGCC
Source organism: Micromonospora sp. NPDC003776 (assembly GCF_053605645.1). Taxonomy (NCBI): domain Bacteria; kingdom Bacillati; phylum Actinomycetota; class Actinomycetes; order Micromonosporales; family Micromonosporaceae; genus Micromonospora; species Micromonospora sp. NPDC003776. The sequence continues at coordinate 12,118 of NZ_JBSGJR010000148.1, read as the reverse complement.
TGCGCGTACGCCGCCGTGGCGGTGGCCGGGTCGGGCCAGAACATCGGCCGGTAGTCCAGGTCCAGGATGGTGTGCGGGGCGCCGGCGCGGGCGGCCAGCGCGGTGGTGTGCGCGTCGCGGCTGGGGCGCTGGCACAGGCCGGTGCCGGTGAGCCAGAGGATCCGCGCGGTGGTGACCGCGTCGAGGTCCAGCTCGTCGGGATGGATCTGCAGGTCGGGCGCGGTGGGCGTGCGGTAGAACCAGATCGGGAAGTGGTCCGGGGGGAAGATCTCGCAGAAGGTCACCGGGGTGGGCAGCCCGGGGACGGGGCGGACCTGACTGTCGTCGACGCCGAAGTCGCGCAGCGCCCGGTGCACGTACTCGCCGAACGCGTCGGCGCCGGTGCGGGTGATCACCCCGGCCCGCAGCCCGTAGCGGGCGGCGGCGACGGCGACGTTGGTGGCGCTGCCGCCGAGGAACTTGCCGAACGTCTCGACCTCGGCCAGCGGCGTGGCGATCTGGAGCGGGTAGATGTCCACCCCGACCCGGCCGATGGTGAGCACGTCGAGCATGCGGCGTCCTTCCGCCGGGCCGGCGACGGCGTGCCCGCCGGCTCGAACCTGGTCATTGATTGGTAACAGTGGCCGCGAGTGGTGTCAATGTGTTGTCCTGACATCCGCAGGACTCTGCTGGGTGACCACTTCGGTACAGTGACGCCCACCCCCGTGCGCCGACCCCGGCGTCCGTGACGAGGAGGTCCCCCGTGACCGGCCCCGAGATCGTCGTCGACCGCAGCAGCCCGGTCCCGCTCTACTTCCAGGTCGCCGAGCAGTTCGCGGCGGCGATCCAGCGCGGTGACCTGGTGCCCGGCGACCGGTTGGACAGCGAGTTGCAGCTCGCCGACCGGCTGGGGCTGTCCCGCCCCACCGTCCGGCAGGCCATCCAGCATCTGGTCGACAAGGGGTTGATCGTGCGCCGGCGGGGCGTGGGCACCCAGGTCGTGCGCGGTGAGGTGCGGCGCGGGGTGGAGCTGACCAGCCTGCACGACGACCTGGCCCGGGCCGGCCGGCAACCGTCCACCTCGGTGCTGGAGCTGGCCACGGTGGAGTGCCCGGCGAAGGTGGCCGCCGCGCTGGGCGTGGCCGCCGGCAGCCCGGTGCAGCACCTGCGCCGGCTGCGGTTCGCCGACGGCGAGCCCCTGGCGGTGATGCAGAACTGGCTGCCGCCGGCCCCGGTCCGGCTCTCCCTGGAGGCGTTGCAGGCCCGGGGCCTCTACGCCATCCTGCGCGCGGCCGGCGTCCGGGTGCGCAGCGCCCACCAGCGGATCGGCGCGCGGGCGGCCACGGCGGCGGAGGCGCAGATGCTCGGCGAGCGGCGCAACGCCCCGCTGCTGACCATGGCCCGCACGGCGTACGACGACGAGGGCCGGCACGTCGAACACGGTGAGCACATCTACCGCGCGTCCCGGTACGCCCTGGAGGTGACCGTCGCCGAGCGGTGACGGTGAATGTTTCGCACCGATTTCGGTGACAGGTATTTACGTCGTCAGGCTGTCATGACATTGTGGCCGACAAGCACCGCCGGCATCGACCTGCGGCCGGCCGGCGACCCGCGAGTCTCTTCGAAAGTCACCTCTTGCGAAGGGAACAGCCCATGTCAGTCACGCCGAGACGCGTCACAGGCGTGCTCGCCGCGCTCACCGCCGTCACCCTCACCGCCACCGCCTGCGGTGGCTCGGACGGTCCCGCCGGCAAGGACGCCAAGAACATCACCCTCACCATCGCCTCCAACGCCATCGCCGGGGGTAAGAACTCCACCGGCGCCGAGTGGATCCAGAACTGGGTCATCCCCAAGTTCGTCGAGGCCCAGAAGGCCAAGGGCGTCACCGCCAAGGTGTCGTTCGTGCCCAGTGGCGTCGACGACGAGCAGTACAAGACCAAACTGGCCCTGGACCTGCGGTCCAAGGGCGGCGCCGACGTGATGTCGATCGACGGCATCTGGGTCGGCGAGTTCGTCCAGGCCGGCTACCTCAAGCCGCTGTCCGAGGTGGCCGGTGACCAGGCCGACAAGTGGGACGGCTGGTCCCAGATTCCCAAGAGCGTGCAGGGCCTGGGCACGTTCGAGGACAAGAAGTACGGCATCCCGCAGGGCACCGACGGCCGGGTGCTCTACTACAACAAGAAGCTGTTCGCTCAGGCCGGCCTGCCGGCCGACTGGCAGCCGAAGAGCTGGCAGGAGATCCTCGACGCCGGCACGAAGCTCAAGGCGCTGCCCGGGGTCACCCCGATCCAGATCAACGCCGGTACGGCGATGGGCGAGGCGACCACCATGCAGGGCGCGCTGCCGCTGCTGGCCGGCGCGGGCGGGGAGATCTGGAAGGACGGCAAGTGGGCCGGCGCCAACCAGCCGGTCAAGGACGTGCTCGACTTCTACACCAAGGTCTACGGCGGCGGCCTCGGCGACCCGAAGCTGCAGCAGGAGGCCAAGGGCCGGGACAAGTCCTTCGAGGAGTTCGCCGCCGGCAAGATCGGCATCCTGGCCGAGGGTGACTACTTCTGGCGCAGCGTCATCAACCCGAAGGACGGCACGGCCAAGATGGCCGACCGGGACAGCACCGTCGGGTACGCGATGATCCCGGCCAAGCAGCCCGGCGCCGGCATCCGGGGCCAGGACTTCGTCAGCATGTCCGGCGGCGGCGTCGACGTGCTGAACCCGAACTCGAAGTACCCGTCGCAGGCGTTCGAGCTGCTGGCCTTCATGCACTCGGCGGAGGCCACCAAGGCCCAGCTCGCCGGCGATGCCCGGATCACCTCCCGCACCGACGTCAACAACGAGGTGCTCGCCGGGGACCCGATGCTCAACTTCGTCGCGACCAAGGTGCTGCCCCTGACCGCGTACCGGCCGCCGCTGGCGGTCTACCCGCAGGTCTCGGTGGCGCTGCAGGAGGCGACCGCGGCCGCCGCATCGGGCAAGAGCGCCGACGAGGCGGCCTCGGCGTACCAGAAGAAGGTCGAAGGGATCGTCGGTGGTCCAGGTAACGTCTCGTCCTGACGAGACGGTCGCGGGAGCGCGCCCGGAAACGGGCGCCTCCCCGGCCCCCGACGCGGCCGGGCTGGGCCGGGCCCGGGCCGCCGGGTTCCTCGTCCCGAGCATGGTGCTGATCCTGCTCTTCCTGGTGCTGCCGGCGGCCTGGACGATCTACCTCGGCGTCACCAACTACCGGCTCACCGGCCTGGCCGCGGCCCATCCCGAGGTCGTCGGGCTGGACAACTACACCAGCGCGCTGGGCGACGAGCGGTTCCGCAGCTCGCTGCTGCTGACCCTGCAGTTCGTGCTCGGCTCGGCGGTGATCGGGCAGGCCGGCCTGGGCTTCGCCATCGCGTTCGCGCTGCGCGACCGGCGCGGGCCGCTGCGCCGGGTGGTCGAGGCGTTCGTGCTGCTGTCCTGGATCCTGCCCAGCTCGGTGGTCGCCTTCCTGTGGATCGCCCTGCTGGACCGGGACGCCGGCACGCTCAACGCGCTGCTGCACACGCCCGGCACCGCCTGGCTGCTCGACCACCCGATGCTGTCGATCATCATCTTCAACACCTGGCGGGGCACCGCGTTCTCGATGATGCTCTACGCCGCCGCGCTGGAGAACGTGCCCCGCTCCCACCTGGAGACCGCCCGGCTGGCCGGCGCCTCCACCTGGCAGCAGCTGCGCGACGTGGTGTTCCCGCGCATCCGCGGCCACGTGCTGACCAACCTGCTGCTGATCAGCCTCTGGACGTTCAACGACTTCACCCCGTTCCTGATCACCGCGGGCGGCCCCGAGCAGCGCTCGGAGATCCTCGCGGTCTACGTCTACAAGGTGGCGCTCTCCGGCGGCGAACTCGGCTTCGGCGCGGCCATCTCGTTCATCATGCTGCTGATCAACCTGGTCATCGCGCTGATCTACCTGCGGATGCTGGGCCGGCGGAAGGAGCGGGCATGACCACGGTGACGGACCGGGCCGGGACCGGCCAGGCGGCCCGGGCGGCGACCCGGCACGTGCTGGCCCGCATCGGCCGGTACGTCTTCCTCTGCTTGGTGCTCGCCTTCTTCGCCCTGCCGCTGCTGTGGCTGGCCACCGCCCCGTTCGACGACACCCCGACCATCGGCGTCTCGCTGCCGAGTTTCACCCTGGCCAACTTCCGCACCCTGCTGGACAACCCGTACGCGCTGACCTCCCTGGTCAACTCCGTCTGGCTGGCCGGCGGCACCGCGCTGCTGGTGGTGGTGTTCGCCGCGCTGGCCGCGTACGCGCTCAGCCGGGTCCGAGTGCCGGGCCGCGACGCGCTGCTCTACGGCCTGCTGCTGCTCTCCTCGATCGTCACCGGCACCGCCACCATGGTGCCCCTGTTCGAGCTGGCGTTCCGGCTCAACCTGATCGACTCCCGGCTCGGGGTGATCCTGGTCCTCACCGGCGGCCTGCTCCCGGCGGCCATCTTCATCCTCAAGGACTTCATGGACGCCACCCCCACCTCCTACGAGGAGTCCGCGCGGGTGTTCGGCGCCAGCCCGCTGCAGATCATGCGGCACATCGTGGTGCCGGTGGTGCGACCCGGCCTGGCCACGGTCGGGGTGTGGGCGGTGGCCAACGTGTGGGGCAACTTCCTGGTGCCGTTCCTGCTGCTGCGCGGCCCGGACAAGGCGCCCGCGGCGGTGATCATGTACACCCTCTACACCGAGGGCGGGCAGGCCGACCTGCGGCTGCTGTCCACCTTCTCGCTGCTCTACTCGCTGCCGGTGGCGCTGATGTTCGTCTTCGTCTCCAGCCGGTACGGCTTCCGCTTCCACGGAGGGATCAAGCGCTGATGTCCGCCATCACCCTGCGCGAGCTGACCAAGGTCTACCCCAACGGGGTACGCGCCCTGGACGCCCTCGACCTGGAGATCGCCGACGGCGAGTTCTTCGCCCTGCTCGGCCCGTCCGGCTGCGGCAAGACCACCCTGCTGCGCACCATCGCCGGCCTGGAGCTGGCCTCCGCCGGCAGCGTCCGCATCGGCGACCGGGCGGTGACGAACCTGCCCCCGGGCCAGCGGGACGTGGCCATGGTGTTCCAGGACTACGCGCTCTTCCCGCACATGACCGTGCGGGACAACATCGCCTACCCGCTGCGGATCAAGAAGGTCGGCCGCGGCGCCCGGCACGACAAGGCGGCCGCCACCGCCGACGAGCTGGGCCTGTCCGCCCTGCTGGAGCGCCGGCCCGGGCAGCTCTCCGGCGGCCAGCAGCAGCGCGTCGCGCTGGCCCGGGCGATGGCCTGCCACCCGCAGGTGTTCCTCCTGGACGAGCCGCTGTCCAACCTGGACGCCCGGCTGCGGCTGGAGGCGCGCACGTTCCTCAAGCGGCTGCAACGCGAACTGGGCGTCACCACCGTCTTCGTCACCCACGACCAGGCCGAGGCGCTGGCCCTCGCCGACCGGATCGCCGTCATGGAGGGCGGCCGGATCCGCCAGGTCGGCACCCCCACCGAGGTGTTCCGCCGCCCGGCCAACACCTTCGTCGCCGGGTTCATCGGCTCCACCCCGATGAACCTCGTCCCGGCCCGGGTGCACGGCGACGAACTCGCCGTCGCCGGGGTACGCCTGCCGGTGCCCGAGGACGTCCGCGGCCGGCTCGCCGACGCCGAGGACGTGGTCTACGGCGTCCGCCCCGAGTACCTCGACTACTCCCCCGAACCCGCGCCCGGCGCGCTCACCGGCCGGGTCGTGGTGGTGGAGAACCTGGGCAGCTTCTCCCTGGTCTCGCTCGACCTGACCGGCGACGACGACGGCACCAGCGTGCAGGTGGTGGTGCCGGAGGGACGTGAACCGCAGCCCGGCGACACCGGCTGGGTGGTCCCCCGCCCCGGCCGCTCCCTGGTCTACCGGGACGGCGAACTGGTCACCGGCACGGCCGCGCCGCCGGTGCCGGCACCCCGTACCGGCGTCGCCGCGGACGCCTGAGCATGGTCATCCACCGGGGCACCTGGACGCTGCGGGACCGCGCGGAGAGCATCATGCGGTCCCTGCCGGTCACCGTGCCGCCGGGCACCGCCGCGCTGACCGTGCGACTCGACCACCCGCGCGAGGCCGGAGTGCTGGACCTCGGCTGCCTCGGACCCGCCGGTTTCCGCGGCTGGTCCGGTGGCGCCCGCGACGGCTACACCATCACCGCCGAGCGGGCCACCCCCGGCTACCTGCCGGGCGAGCTGGAACCCGGCGAGTGGCAGGTGCTGCTGCGGCTGCACCGCATCCCGCCCGACGGCCTGCCGTACGAGGTCACCGCCACCACCAGCAGCACCCCACCCGCTCCCCCGGCCGCCGACCCCACGCCGCCCCGACCGGACCGGCCGCCCCGCGCCGACCTGCCGGCGGTGGACGGGATGCGGTGGCTCGCCGGTGACCTGCACGCCCACACCGTGCACAGCGACGGCAACCACACCATCGACGAGCTGGCCGCCCTCGCCGTCTCCCGCGGCCTGGACTTCCTCGCCGTCACCGACCACAACACGGTCAGCCACCACCCGCACCTGCCCGCGTCGGCCGGCCGGTACGGCATCACCCTGCTGCCCGGGCAGGAGGTCACCACCGACCGGGGCCACGCCAACGTCTTCGGGCCGGTCGGCTGGATCGACTTCCGCCAGCCCGCCGACCACTGGCTGGCCGCCGCGGAGACGGCCGGCGGTCTGATGTCGGTCAACCACCCGCTCGGCGGTGACTGCGCCTGGCGGCAGCCCCTGAGCACCCGCACCCGGCTGGCCGAGGTGTGGCACTCCGGCTGGTGGGACCGCACCTGGGGCGCCCCGCTCGCCTGGGCGCAGGCCTGGCGGCCGGACGTCGTACCGGTCGGGGGCAGCGACTTCCACCGGCCCGGCAACGACGCGCTGCCGGGCGACCCGACCACCTGGGTCCTCGCCGACGGCGACCCCACCGACGAGGCCACCGTCCGCGCCGCGCTGGCCGCCGGCCGTACCGCCATCTCCGCCGCCCCCGACGCGCCGCTGCTGCTGCGCCTCGGCGACGAGCTGCTGGCCCTCGGCGCGGACGGCGCGCTGCTCGGCTACCCGGACGGGCGGCACCGGGTCGTCCACGGAGACCGGTGCCGGCTGCCGGCCGGCGACGGACTGCACGTCCTGGAGTCCCACCGCATGGAGGTGATCGCGCTGTGCAGCTGAGCGGACGCACCAGAGTGGCCGGAGCGCCGGTCAACTACGGCATCTACCAGCCCACCGACCCCGACGTCGGTCCCGAGGACCTGCTCGCCGCGCTGGCCGCGGACGGCTACACCGGCGTGGACTCCGGCCCCATCGGCTACCTCGGCACCGGCGAGACGCTGCGGCGGCGACTCGCCGCGACCGGGATCGGCCTGGCCGGCGGCTGGGTCGACCTGCGCTTCGCCGACCCGGACGGCTTCACCGCCGACCTCGCCCAACTCGACGCGGCGCTGGACGTGTTCACCGCCGTCCCCGTCGACGACCCGCGCTTCGCGCCCCGCCCCACCCTGGCCTGCCCGGGCGACCCGGCCCGGATGGCCCGCCCCGGCACCCCGCCGGACCTGACCACCGGGCTGCCGGCCAGCGCCTGGCCCGACTTCGCCGACCGGGTGCAGCAGGCCGTGGACCGCTGCCGCGACCGCGGCCTGGAACCGGTGTTCCACTACCACCTGGGCACCCTGGTGGAGACCGAGGCCGAGGCAGACCGGCTGCTGGAACTCACCGACGTGAAGATCTGCCTGGACACCGGCCACCTGGCCCTGGCCGGCGGCGATCCGGTCGCGGCGGCCCGCAAGTGGGCCGGGCGGATCGGCCAGGTGCACCTCAAGGGCGCCGACCTGGACGTGCACCGGCGGGTCCGGGACGCCGGCGGCGGCCTCACCGAGATGGTCGCGGCCGGCGGGTTCTGCCCCCTCGGCACCGGCGACGTCGACCTCGCCGCGGTGCTGCGCGAGCTGGACCAGACCGGCTACGCCGGCTGGCTGGTGATCGAACAGGACGCGCCCGCGCAGGGCCGCGACCTGGACCGGATCCGCGCCGACCAGCACACCAACCTGCGCCGGCTCGAGGAGGCGCTGCGTTGACATCCTCTCCTCCCTAGAGGGAGGGGATCCCCTGGGTCGCCCCAGAGGCTTCCTGCTTCACCGCCGGCCGCCCCGTCCGGGAGGACTCCCGTTGAGGTCTTACACCAGCTCCACAGGCAGACACCGCCAGCCCGGCGGCCAGTATGTTGCGCGCGGCGTTGAGATCCCGGTCGTGGACAGCACCACATCGGCACGCCCACGGCCGCACATCCAGAGGCATCTGCTCGGCCAGCGCCGCGCAGGCCGAGCACTTTTTGGAGGACGGGAACCAGCGGTTGACCGTGACCAGCTCACGGCCGTACCAGTCGGCTTTTTACTCCAGCATGGTGCGGAGCTGTCGCCACGCTGCGTCCGAGATGGCGCGAGCCAGCCGGTGATTTTTGACCATGTTTCGCACGGTCAGATCCTCGATCACGATCGTTTGGTTGTCACGAACGAGCCGAGTGGTCAACTTGTGCAGGTAATCCCGGCGCCGGTCTGCGATGCGGACGTAAATGCGAGCCACCCTGCGCCTAGCCTTGGTCCGATTCGCCGAGCCCTCCTGCTTGCGGGACAGGTCCCGCTGGGCGCGGACGAGCCGAGCGCGATCGGCACGTTCGTGCCGGGGATTCGCGACCTTTTCCCCTGTGGAGAGAGTGAGCAGGCTATCAAGCCCTGCGTCGATGCCGACCGCCGCCGTGGTGGCGGGTGCGTCGGGGATCACGTCGTCGCACACAAGGGACACGAACCAGCGGCCAGCCGCGTCCTGGGAAACAGTCACGGTCGATGGCGCCGCCGCATTGGGCAGCAGACGCGACCACACGATGTCCAGCGGTTCGGTCATCTTCGCCAGCGTGAGCTTCCCGTCCCGGTAGCGAAACGCGCTTCGCGTGTACTCCGCGCACCGGCGGGACTTCTTCCTACTCTTGAAGGAGGGATAGCAGGCCCGCTTGGCGAAGAAGTTCGTGAACGCTCCCTGCAAGTGCCGCAGCGCCTGCTGCAAGGGCACCGAGGAAACGTCGTTGAGGTAGGCCAGCTCCTGCGTCTTCTTCCACGCCGTCAGCAGCGCCGAGGTCGTGTTGTAGCTGACCCGCTCCTGCCGCAGCACCCATGCCTCAGTACGTGCGGCCAACGCCAGGTTGTACACCTTTCGCACGCAACCGAAGGTACGTCCGAGCTCAGCGGCTTGCGCCTCGGTTGGGTAGAAGCGGAACTTGAAGGCTCGCTTCACGGTCCTGGACAAGGGCCAGACATTAGCACAATTGTTCGTAGATCGTGGCGTCGCGTATGGACAACCGTCCGTTCGCCTCCCCAGCCGACTGGCTTTTCTGCCTTGCTCTACAGGAGTTCCGTTGCCTCCCCCGTCCGAAGGCGGGATTGTCCACAGGAGGAAGTCGATGACCGAACCGGGCAAGCGGATCCGGATCGGCGTGGCCGGGCTGGGCGTCATCGCCCGTACCGTGCACCTGCCGCTGCTGCAACGCCGCGCCGACCTGTTCGACGTCGTCGCACTCAGCGACCTGTCCCCGGCCCGGCTGGCCGACCTCGGCGACCGGTACGGCGTCGAACCGGCCCGCCGGCACACCGACGCGACGGCCATGGTGGACGCGGGCGGCTGTGACGCCGTCCTGCTGGCCACCTCCGGCTCACACGGCGAGCTGGCCGCATCGGCGCTGCGCCGGGGCCTGCCGGTGCTCTGCGAGAAGCCCCTCGCCTACACCCTCGCCGAGGCCGCCCGGCTCGCCGGGGCCGACGCCGGACTGATGGTCGGCTACATGAAGCAGTACGACCCGGCGGTCGCCGAGGCCGCCCGGCTGCTGGAGGCCGTCGGCGGCGCGGCGGCGGTGCACGCGGTCGAGGTGACCGTGCGGCACGCCGCCGGGGACCAACAGCTCGCCTTCGCGAACCTGCCCCCGGCCCCCCGGGACCTCCCCGGCCCGGCGGTGGCCCGGCTGCGGGACGCCGACGCGCGGCTGCTCGACGCGGCGGTGGGCACCGACCCGGGCGCCCGCACCCTCTACCAGATCCTGATCAACAGCATCTCCCACGACCTGTCCCTGCTGCGGCTGTTCACCGGCGCGCCGGCCACCGTGGACCACGTGGCGACCTGGCCGCTGCCGGACGGGCCGACCGAACCGTCGGTGGAGATCGCCGGCCGCCTACCGGCCGGCGGCCGGTACGGCATCCGCTGGCTCAACCTGCCCGACGTCCCGGCGTACCGGGAGACCGTCACCCTGCACCACGCCCGGGGCGCGCTGGAACTGGTCTTCCCGTCGCCGTACCTGCTCAACGCGCCCACCACGCTGACCGCGGTGGACCGGCACGGCGGCGGGGAGCGGCGGGCCACGTTCCGGTCGGTGACCGAGGCGTTCGAGCAGGAACTGGTCGCCTTCCACGCGATGGTGACCGCGGGCGCGCGCCCGCTGACCGGCGTCGCCGAGGGCGCCGCCGACCTACGCACCAGCCAACAGGTGGTACGCCGCTACGGGGAACTGACCGGCGCGGCGATCGGCGGAGAGGCGGGCGAGCTGACGTGACGACCGAGATCATCGTGGTGCCGCACACCCACTGGGACCGGGAGTGGTACGAGCCGTTCCAGCGGTTCCGGCTGCGCCTGGTGGCCCTGCTCGACGACGTGTTCGACCGGATGGCCGCCGACGAGCGGCAACGGTTCACCCTCGACGGGCAGCTCGCCGCCGTCGACGACTACCTGGAGGTCCGCCCCGAACGCCGGGAGCAGGTCGAGGCGCTGGTCCGCGCCGGCCGGCTGGCGATCGGACCGTGGCAGATCCTGCTCGACGAGTTCCTCTGCTCCGGCGAGAACATCGTCCGCAACCTGGAACGCGGCCTGGCCCGCAGCACCGAACTCGGCGGCGCGATGCCGGTCGGCTATCTGCCCGACATGTTCGGCCACATCGCCCAGATGCCGCAGCTGCTGGCCGGCGCGGGACTCGCGCACGCCTGCGTGTTCCGGGGCGTGCCGGCGCGGGTGCGTTCACACACCTTCGCCTGGCGCTCCCCGGACAGCACCACCATCCGCACCGAGTACCTGCCCGGCGGCTACGGCAACGCCGCCGGGCTGATGGACGACCCCCGGCTGGTCACCCGCCGCGCCGCCGACCTGGCCGAACGGCTCACCGGCTGGCGGCCCGACGGCGTGGACACCCCGATCCTGGCGATGTACGGCACGGACCACGCCGCGCCCGCCCCGGACGCCCCGGACCGGCTGGCCGCCGCCGCGCTCGACGGGGTACGGCTGCGGCTGGGCACCCTCGCCGAGTACTTCGCCACCCAGCCCACCACCGTGGACGGCCTGCCCGTGGTCGCCGGTGAGCTGCGCTCGCACGCCCGGGCGAACATCCTGCCCGGCGTCATCTCCGTCCGCGCCCACCTGAAGCAGGCGATGGGCCGGGCCGAGCGGCGGGTGGAACGGTACGCCGAACCCCTCGCGGCGCTCTTCGGCGACCGGTCCACGCAGCGCTTCCTGGACATGGCCTGGACCCGGCTGATCGACGCGAGCTGCCACGACTCGGTGACCGGTTGCGGCTGCGACGAGACCGCCGAGCAGGTGGCCGCCCGGCTGGCCGAGGCGGACCAGCTCGGCCGCGCCGTCTGCGACCTGGTCGGCGGGCGGCTGGCCGCCGGGGTGCCCCGCGACGGGTACCTGCTGTTCAACCCCAGCCCGACGGCGCGCACGGCCGTGGTCCGGCTGGACGTCGAGGCCCCGGCCGAGGGCCCGGTCGGTCTGGTCGACGCCGCCGGCACGGTCGTGCCCGCCCAGGTGCTCGACCGGGCCCGCACGCTGCTCGCCGACGACCTGGTGCCGGCCGGTGAGCTGCCGGCGGTCCTGACCCGGGTGCACGGCACCGAGCTGTACGGGCAGGAGATCACCGCCTGGTCGGTGTCGCCCGCCGACGCCGCCCTCACCTTCGAGGTGGCCCGGCACGGCGACCCGACGTTCGACGTCGAGGACGTGAAGCTGGCCCTGGCCGACGCGGCCGGCCCGGACCGGTGGCGGGTCCGCATCGTCGCCGCCGTCGACCAGCCGACCCACCCCGTCGACGCGCAGCCCGTCCGG
>NZ_JBSGJR010000147.1:0-12647 GCF_053605645.1 Micromonospora sp. NPDC003776 | reverse complement strand
TCCGTAGCCTCATCCGCCAGGCCTGGACCCTCTACCGCTGGGACACCCGCTCCACCCGCCGACCATGACGTCCCACCTATTTGCGGAAGCTCTTAAAGGCGTCCGCGTTCTCGCACTGCCGCCTCAATGCGCAGCAGCAGCCCGCTAACCAGCGTGACGGCGGCCACGAACCGCCACTCGGGGAAGCCGCGGTCGGCGAGCAGCACAGGGCCATTGCGTAGTCGGGAAGCTTGCCGCGCCAGTCACCGATGGTGAACACGGCGGACTGCTGCACGCCCTTACCGCGGTTCCTGATCCGCGGAACCCGCGCGGCGTGCGCTACCCGCTGACCGCGCTGCGCGCGGTGGCGGTCTGCGCCGTCCTCGCCGGGGCGTCATCCTTCGCCGCGATCACGGACTGGCTGCATGACCTTGACGAACACGCCCAAGTCCGGCTCGGGTTCACCCGCGGCGTGCCGGTCGGCAGCACGGTTTGGCGGCTGCTGACCCGCCTCGACGACAACCTGCTCAGCATCGTCCTCGCCGGCTGGCTGCGCATCACCCGCACCCCGGTCGTGACAGCACGACCGACGCGCTACCGCACGGTGATCGCCATCGACGGCAAAACCCTGCGCGGCGCCCGCCGTCCTGACGGACGTCAAGTCCATCTGCTGTCCGCGCTCGACACCAGCACCGGCATCATCCTGGCCCAGGTCACCGTGGACGCCAAGAGCAACGAGATCCCAGCGTTCGCGCCGCTGCTCGACGCCGTCGAGACGGTGCACGGCACCCTGGCCGGGGTGCTGTTCATCGCCGACGCGCTGCACACCCAGACCGCACATGCCGACGAGGTCGCCCGCCGCCACGCCCACCTGCTCGTGCAGGTCAAAGCCAACCAGCCGACCCTGTTCAAGCAGCTCAAACACCTGCCCTGGGCGCAGATCCCCACTGGTGACCAGACCCGCGACCGCGGTCACGGCCGCCGCGAGACCCGCACCGTCAAAGCCGTCACCGTACACACACCCGGCGGCGTCGCGTTCCCGTACGCCGAGCAGCCGTCCGGATCACCCGCACCCGCATCGCCGCTGGTAGAACCAGCCGCGAGACCGCCTACCTGACAGTGTCACTGCCCGCCGGTCAAGCCCCGCCCCGCGACCTGCAGACCTGGATCCGCCGGCATTGGCACATCGAAAACACGATCCACCACGTCCGGGATGTGACGTTCCGTGAAGACCTGCACCAAGCGCGGACCGGCACCGGACCCGCCGTCATCGCGACCCTGCGTAACACCGCGATCGGCTACCACCGCACCACCGGCGCGACCAACATCGCCCGCGCGACCCGCCGCTCACACGACTTGATCACCGCCGTGACCAGCAGTTACCCGAGAACCCAATGACCCTGCGGCAGGCACCACCACCCAGGGCCAGGCTGGTGCGGCTCTGTCACTGCGGTCCGATCGCGAGCAACGGGCACCAACTGACCGTCGCGTGGTCAACACTCAGGGCTCCTCAGCGCTCGCACTGAACGAGACTGCCGGGCCGGGCGGATCCTCCCCAACGCGGCCGTCGATGGCCTCCCGGAGAATGTCGGCGTGGCCGGTGTGCCGGGCGTACTCCTCGATCATGTCCACGAGCAGGCGTCGTACGCTCGCCTCCTGACTGGCGCCGAATCGGTACCTCGCCTGAGGACCGCCGTGGTCGAGCGCATATCGCACGGCCGATCGCGATCTATCGACCGCGTCGTACCACAGTTGGTAGAGCGTCTCGGGTGGGTCGGCATCGGCTGAGACGAACACCCAGGAACTCCGTGCGGTCGCATCCACGTCCAGCCACGGACGCGGCAGCTCAGCACCGGCGAGATCCCGGGTGAAGTTGATGTCCTCCATGTAGGCCAGGTGCTTCAGAAGCCGGCCCAACGTCAGCTCGGAAGTATCGAGCCGCCTCGTCAGTTGTTCACGATCCAGACCGCTGCACTTCCATTCGAACGTGGCGCGCTGCCGTTCCAGGGATCCGAGAAGCGTGGAGGCCTCATCACCTATTGCTGGTGGCTCCGGATAGCCGTGCTCGGATGCTCTGCTGGTAGCTTCCACGCGTCAAGATTACGCCCCGCGCTATCGTGGTCTACCCCATGAATACCTGTTCGATTGCCGTCCAGCCCAGCCCATGCTTTCATCGGCGAAGGTGGGGCCAAAACTTCGTCTTACCGAGCGGCGGTTCCCGATCAGCTGGCAAGTCAGGGTCATTGCGTTCTAGGGTTACCGCTGGTCACGGCGGTGATGAGGTCGTGTGGGCGGCGGTTGGCGCGTCTGGTGGCGCGGGCGATGTTGGTTTCGCCGTTGGTGCGGTGGTAGCCGATCGCGGTGTTACGCAGGGTGGCGATGACGGCGGGTCCGGTGCCGGTTCGGGCTTGGTGGTGGTCTTCACCGAATGTGACGTCTCGGACGTGGTGCACGAGGTTCTTGATGAGCCATTCGCGGCGGATCCAGTCCTGCAGGTCGTCGGGTTGGGCTTGGTCGGCGGCCAGTGACACGGTGAGGTAGGCGGTTTCGCGGCTGGTTTTGCCGCGGGTGGTGCGGGTGCGGGTGATCCGGACGGCTTGCTGGGCGTGGGGGAAGGCGATCCCGCCCGGGGTGGCGATGGTGACGGCTTTGACGGTGCGGGTTTCCCGGCGGCCGTGGCCGGTGTCGCGGCGCTGGTCACCGACCGGGATCTGCGCCCAGGGCAGCGTCTTGAGTTGGGCGTGCAAGGTCGGCTGGTTGGCCTTGACGGGGATCAGCAGGTGGCCGCCGCGTTGTGCGATCTCGTTGGCGTGGCTGGTCTGGGTGTGCAGGGCGTCCGCGACGAACACCAGGCCCTGCAGGCTGCCCACTACCTGTTGGATGGCGTTGAGCAGCGGCGTGAACGCGGGGATTTCGTTGGACTTCGCCGCGACGGTGACCTGCGCGAGGACGATCCCGGTGCTGGTGTCCAGCGCGGACAGCAGATGCACCTGGCCACCGTCGGGCCGGCGTGCGGCCCGTAGTGTCTTGCCGTCGATGGCGGTCACGGTTCGATACCGCGGTCGCCCCGGAGTGACCGACGGCTGGGCCCGGGTGCGCAGCCAGCCGGCGAGGACGACCGAGAGCAGGTCGGCGTCCAGGCGGGTCAGCAGCCGCCACACCGTCGTGCCCGCAGGCACGACGTGGGTGAACCCGAGCCGATCCCTGGCACGCTCGTCCAGGTCGTGCAGCCAGTCCGCGATCGCAGCGAACGACGATGCGCCAGCCAGAACCGCGCACACGGCCACGGTGAGCAGCCCGGCCAGGGGGTAGCGCACCCCTCGCGGGTCACGGGGATCAGGGACCGCGGCCAACGCGCGCAAAAGCCCACCCTGTTCGCCCTCGGTGACCGGCCCGGGCGGCATGTCGGTGCGGTCTGCTGTTACGGCCAGTGCGCGGATGAGGGATGATGCCATCGGCGGGTGAGATCTCTTCCGGTGTCGTGAAGCGTCGCAACTCCATGATCACCGGCGTGATCTCACCCGCTCTTCTCGCCTCCACAGAGGCCACTCGGTCCCACAAATCCCCAGCTCAGCGGCACCGTTGACCGACTACGCAATCACCCTGGGCGAGCAGCACGAGCCAGCAGGCACCAACAAGCGCTGCGATCGTTCCGACGATGCCTACACCCCGACTTGATCTCGTATCCACAGCGGCACTCTACGAGCTGGCAGCAATGTTGACGGCACCTCCCGGCATGAGCTCGGCGAGCCTGGGGGTGCGGGGTGCACCTCCGGGCCGACGTCCGCCGGCGATGAGGACTAGGGCGTGAGGAAGATCCTGCGGGGTAGGACGGTTCCGGCGACACCACGATCAGGACCAGGGCGGTTCGCCCAGCAGTCCGCGGCACGCGGTCATCAGCTTCTGCTGAGCGGCGGCAATTTTGGCCTCGGCCTGCGTCTGGTCCGCCTTGCCGTGGCTGCCCACGTCCAGGTCGCCGCCCTCCTTCTGGGCCGCGGCCAGCTCCTCGCCTGCCGCCTTGACAGCAGGGTCGGTCGAGAGGACAGCCCGGCGTGCGGCGCGGTTGTCAATCCAGCCATGGTCGTTCTTCTCCAGCTGCTGCGCCAGAAGGACGCAACTTCCGCGGCCTGCCGGGTCGGGGCTGGGTCGGGTTGCCTCCGGCTTGTCGTCGCTGCAAGCGGCGAGAAGGAGGGTGACGGCCAGCAGGCTCGCGGCGAGGGATCGGTTCATCGGCGGATCGTATACCGGCGATCATGAGGGTTGGCATCAGCTCGGCTGGATGCTTTCCCATGCCCCTCCCGGAGCGGGTTGACCGACTCTCCGGGGCGGCTGGGTGGCCGCGTCGCCGTCCATCTCGCGCCACTGACCGCTATCGGCATGCACGAGCCGCTTTACCATCTGCCGGGGGGCTCCGTCTTCGGTGTCGAACTCCCGGCGGAGCACCTCGACTGTCTCGGATTCCCCTGCTTAGGGCCAGGTCCAGGCCGTCACCAGGCCGTCAGAGGCCGATTGAGAGCGACCAACGACGACCATTGGTGACGGCGTCTGCCCAGGTGACGAGGCGTGGTCGGCGCGATGACCAGGCCGACCGGGCCGTCTTACCTGTAGTTGATGCACTGGCGAGACGTCCATGGACTCCGGTGGACCGTTCGGAAAGCTCAGCCCTGCTGCTGTCGCGGCTCGTCGACGGGCTAGTGGTTCCTTCGGGACAAGAGGAGGCAGCATGGGCCGCCCTGCTGTCGCATGATCCAGAGGTGGACGACGCGATCCAGGTGCTACGACACGAGTTCAACGCCGAGGAAGGGAGCTTTTTGCTCGGACTCCGAGGCGACCTGATCTGGGATCGCGGTGCGTTCAGTCGGCTGGAACGGGCGATGCGGATGGTCTGTGCGGCGTATCTAGAGCGAGACCAGTTGGAACGGTGGCTCGCCGAGGGGTTCTACGAGATGGCAACGTACGTGCCGGGCTGGACCAGTCACCCGAACTTCCCACGTCCTGATGCCGAGTACTACGAGGCATGCATCGAGCGGATCGGCGACCTGGCCGACTGGTTCTTTCGGGGTTGGCACGCGTACGAGGAGCCCCATGTCTGGGCTGACCTCTGAATCCGGCGAGAAGGTCGGCACGTGCCCGCTCCGTGCCCGATGCAGCGGTCAACACCGGGGAAGAGCCGCACTTTGACGGCGTCAACTCGAACGCCCAGAACTTAAACGAGAGGTCACAGCCCTGCTGAGCGCTGGCAACTCCCGGTGCTCGGTGGCCGGCTTGCTGGCGCACCTCTGCTACCACGCCTTTCCGCGGATCGGAGGCACGTCGAGGTCACGCTCGCCGCCGCGATGCTCGGCGAGCAGCTGACACCGGATCGAACGTCAGGCGACGCGCTCCTGCCGGCGGCCGAGCCTGCGGCGCCACTGGAAGGTGCACAGCTGACAGCCGCAGAGGTTCGGCGCCTGAGCCGACGGCTGCCGGTAGCAGCGAGTGCGGTTCCAACCGGGCGAGGCGAGGAACTCGTCAAGGTCGCAGGGGCCGGAGCCGTGTTGGTGGATGTCGGTGAACCAGTGACGCAACTGCGGATCTCGCTGCTGCACTCGCTCGGGTCGGTGAACGTCGGTACGGGCCATGTGACGACCGCCTTCCGGCCGCCCGCGCACCGTGCGCGGGACTATCGCCTGGCTGGCATGTCGATCACCTCCAAGTGGTGGGGTGGACGCCGCTATCCGAGTGGTGCGGTGTGCTCGGCTCCCGGTTCAGTGCGGGAACAGCTGTTACAGCTTGTCGGTGCGCCGTACATGTTAGGTCCACCCTCTGACGGGACTCGACCACGCACTGGTGTTACAGGGGGCGAACGGCCGACTTCGACTTGCCGCCCTGGGCGCCGAAAACCGGCCAGGCGTGGCCTAGCGGATCAGGCCACCGGTGGACTCGGGCAGCGGCTCGTCGGTGTCGATGAGCGAAGGCGGCCCGACCGCGACGGCCTCCTCGGGTTCCCGGCTGGAGGCACGGGCGTCGGCTAGCACGTCGGCCGGTACGTGCTGCTCGAGGAATCGCCGCGCCAGCCTTGTCGACGGGTGCACCCCGATGGTGGCCGCCACAATGATGCCGGCGATCACCAGCCAGCCGACGGCGCCCCAGTTCATCGCCAGGAACGTGTACACCGCCGGCGCCCATACCCGGCCCAGGGTGCTGCTCAGCTCGGCGGCGCCCTGGTAGGCGCCGCGTTGACGCGGGTCCATCAGCTCAGCCTCGAAGGACCAGCTGGCGGCCGAGAGGTAGAGCTCAGCCCCGGTCACGGTGACGTGACCCAGCCAGACCAGCGCGATCGTGACCCAGCCGACGGTGTCGTGGGTCGCCAGCGTGATCAGACAGGAGAGCACGAAGAAGGTGGACGACACCCGAACCGCCTTCAGCGCGGTCGGCACGTCCTCGACTCCACGGGCCGCCACCATCGGCAGGAA
The DNA here is from genome assembly GCF_053605645.1 of Micromonospora sp. NPDC003776. Classification (NCBI taxonomy): domain Bacteria; kingdom Bacillati; phylum Actinomycetota; class Actinomycetes; order Micromonosporales; family Micromonosporaceae; genus Micromonospora; species Micromonospora sp. NPDC003776. The sequence goes on along the minus strand of NZ_JBSGJR010000147.1, from coordinate 6,213 downwards.
GATGCACATCACCGTGTTGGTTCCGAACAGAAAGGCCAGCAGCACCCGCGGGGCGTCGGTCTGCTCTACCAGCCACAGCGGAATCACGATGTTGAGCAGCACCTGGTTGGTCCAGAAGACGCCGCTGAAGAACGTCGTGAGGAGCCAGCCGGGGTTTCGCAGCGGTCCGGGCCCGGCGATCTTCGTCTTGCGGTCGGCCGGGGTGCGGTCGTCGTGCGAGGCCCGCGGCAGCCGGCTGATTGCGGCGGCGTTGACCAGGAAGACCACAGCGGTGAACCAGGGCAGCGCGTGGAGGACGTCGTTGGAGTGGAACGCCAGCGCGACGCCGCCCATCAGGGAGCCGAGGGTGAAGCCGACGTTGAGCGCGGAGTACATGTAGGCCCGTGACTTCACCCGCTCGTCCGGCGGCAGTACGTCGATCGTGTACGCGCCGTGCGCCGCGTTGCCGAGGGCGCCGATGACCTCCATGCCGACGGCCATGGCGACGTAGCCTTTGAAGTCGGTGATGAGCGGCCACACCGCGAACATCGCCGCCTGCCCGGTGGCGCTGACGGCCCACATCTTCTTCGGCCCGAACCGGTCGACCAGCTTGCCCATTGGCAGCGCGGCCAGGAAGGCGGCGACGAGGGCGCAGGTCAGGCCGAGACCAACCTGGGCGGCGGACAGCCCGACGATCTTGGTGAAGAACACCGCCGACCCGGTCATGAAGGTGCCCTCACCGAGGGCGAACAGGAGTGACTGGGCGGCGAGCTGGCCGGCGAGAGGCGACGGAGGGCGCGCTCGGCGGAGGACGGCGGCGAACATCACCGGGGATTCTCCGGAACCTAACGATCGTTGTCGTGCGATTTTCCGACGAGGCGGTGCATCCCGGCGGCTATGACCGTGGCACCGACGCCGCTAGCTAGCCAAGTACCGACGCAGTTGTCTGCTGGTCGACCCAGTGCCACAGGCTTGGCGTCGCCGCTCTGCGCCGAACCGCCCGCGACGCGGTCGACGCCGAGCCGGGGACCACGCCGGAGTCCTGACCGCGTCAGCCGTTGAAGTCAGTCATCAGCCAGATCCGGTCGAAGGCGCGCTCGGCCAGATCCGCATGCTTGATCATGAAGTTGACTGCAACCAGCGTGTCGCCGAACGCGTCACCCACCTGCCCCTCGTCCAGCCAGACGGTGGCTAGCACGGTGTGCTCGTTTGCGTTGAGGATGGGGTTGTCCGCGCCGCCGGTGCTGGCGCCGCCGTAACCGCCGAGAGAAAACCCGTAATCGTTGTCCTCGAGGTCCCACATCACCTCTCCGATCACTTCCTCGACCTCGTCGTCCAAGCGAAGGTCGAACGGCACCTCGTGCTCGTTCTCGGGAAGGCTCCAGCCGGCACGAGCGTGCAGCAGAATCGGACCGAAGACCGGCACGCCGGGGTTCGGGTGCTCGGTTACCGGAGTGCCGGCCGGCACATGAACGATCCGGCAGTCCTTGGGCGTGAAGTTCGGCTCGACGAAGAACAGCAGCGACCCGTCGGCCGGCAGATCAAGGTCGTGCCCGTGCGAGGGGATCGCGGCGAGGTCGAGCGTCAACACGAGACACTGCCCGGGAGGCCACTCCGCGCCCTCCGGCAACGCCGCGAGACCGCCGAACCGACCGGCAACAGGCAGGCCGTCGCCCTCCGGAACCAGCTCCGTCTGTGGTCGGGCCAGCCGCACCCAGCGCTCGATCTCGTCCACCGGCACGCCCTTTTCCCGGGCTGCGCCCCGAAACTCCTGTCGTACATCCATGGCCGGGCATGGTGCCTGAAGGATCCGACAAACATCAGAAGGCCGATTCGCGGCAGGCGCCGAGGCGCAGGCGACCAGGCGGAACGGTGGAGGTGAGACCGGTCAAGCTGCCGTCGGGGATGACTAGGTGACCGGCCTACCCGAACCGATCCTCGACCACCTGGCGGAGGGCCTGAGCCAGTGGCAACGCCGACTCCAGTCCCGAGTCCCCGCTCTGATGCTTCCTCGCCCGAGGCCGCCCGGCCCAGAGGATGTCGTCGACGCACCGGCTCCCGCCGAACCTCCTGCCCCGCGCGGTCGCGCCCACCGCGCGGCCACCAGCACGATGGCCCTCCACATCGTCGGCTACCTCGCGAGCCGCGGCCACAAGGCGGCAGGACGAGGGCAGCGGCAAGCCGCCGGCTGCCGACGGACATCCGAGGTCGCAGACGCGGACAGGATCTTCGCTGCGGCCTCAGCTTCGGATCGATGCTGCTGAATCGTCCCTGCAGTCGGGAAGACTCCTTCAATGTCGCTCTCGGCGAGGAAGCGCCAAAACCCGCAAAGATCATCCGACCCGGTGTTGTCCCAACTGGGGACGATCGATATGCGCCGAGGCTGCGAGCCGGACTCCGTAGGTGCGCGACGGCGATGATCACGCTGGTAGCCTGACCCGTCCCGCGCGAGAGGTGGAGTCTGCCCGGTGATCAGGATGGTGCTGCGTCGGATGGGCGCGGTGGTGGCCGTTTGCATGGTGACCGCGTGCGGTTCTTCAACGGCTCATACCGCGAATCGATCAGCGGGCGAAACGACTCCCTCCACGGCGGAGGCGACGGGCACGGCCACAGCCACGAAGCCAGCCTCCCCAGCAGTTCCGGCGACGGGCGGATCCGGCTACTCCGCGGCGCTGTCCGCACGCTTGGTGACTACGGACTCGGTGCCACCCGGCTTCACTGTGCAGATCGCGACGGCCATGCCGATGGATGCTGGAGAGCACCACTCAGGCACCGTGGTGTCCTGTTCAGACGGCATGATTCCGCTGCTGTCGGCCAGGCGGCTGACCGGAACTCCGTCCGCGATGGCCGCAGCCACCCTCAGCTATGACGCGGGTCCCGACGACCTCTGGGTGGGGACCGAAGTCCTCAGGACCTACGCCGGTGACGGCGCACGACGAGCGATGATCGACCTGCGAACCTTCATCGGCCGTTGCTCCACCCTCGTCGTGTCCTCCGGCCTTGGCATCGGCGACCGGCACCGCTTCGCAGTGGCACCGGGGCCGCGGCTGGGCGATGACAGTATGCACGTCAGCTGCAGCATGGCGTCCGGTTCTGACAGGCTGGAATGCGACAGCGTACTCGTCCGGATCGGGACTGCTCTGGTGGTCGTCCAGGAGGAGGGCAACAAACCCGGCGGGGACAAGTACCTCACCCAGCTCGCCGAAGCTGCGCTCGGTAGATACCAGACGGCCGGATCCTGAATGGCCTTACGGGCCCGACGTCATGGCCGTCTGCGACGCGAGTGGCGGGACTTGGCCGTCGCCGTCTATCGGCCGGAAGCGTGGGCCTGTGGGTGATGGTTGTGGCCGAGGGCTCGTACCCTTCATGGCCATGAAGACGCGCAGGCTGGTGGTGGCTGCATGCGGTGCCGCTGCTGCCATGCTGCTGGTGGTCGTCGGGTGCGTCGCGGCGGGATTCCTACTCATCGGCGACGGTCCGACGGACGCGCACGCGTGCCAGAAGTCCATGCAGGTCGCCGAGGCGAAGGTCCGCACCGACCATTGGGATCCTCCTGAGGACTTGCCGGACCTCGGCGATTACCCAGAAATCCACTGGCAGCTACGCGCCCCGGGTAACCCGTGTTCCAGGATGCCCGGTCCGACCGACCTTGCCTACCAGGGCGTGGTCAAGCTGCGACCGGAGGACGCGCGGACGTTGGCGAAGCGCTACGAGTTCGTACCGTGGGCACCTGTCAATCTGGATGAGCTTCCGGATGATCTTAGCCCGGCAGACGTGTGGCCGGCCCTGGTGCCGTTCCTGCCGAGCCAGTCGCGGTGGCTGCACAGCAGGTCGTACAACGAAACCGCGCCGACGCCGCGGTGGCGGATCGCGTTCCTCGATGTCGAGCACCAGACGCTCTTGTTCATGCTCAACGATCACTAACTGGCGTCTGCCCAGTTCCCATTGGTCACCTTGCCGCGGTTTGGAGGGCCATCGGTGATCGGCTTCGTTGGACGGCGGCTGCGGGTCGTCGTGGCGGCAGCTATGGGCAGTGTGCTGTTCGGTGGTGGACTGCTTCTCTCGGCTCGGCTGAACACGGTGATCGACGAGCGTGTGCGCGTCGGCGCCGAGACGACCGGCCGGGTCGTCCACGTCGAGCGATACCAGATCGGTCGATCGACCACGGTCGCGAGGTTGACCGTGGAGTACGCCCTTGACGGCGCGCTCCACCGGGAAAAGCTCTCCAGCGACCTCGACGACGTTCGGTATCGCCACGGAGACGCGGTAATCCTGCACGTCGACCGAACAGACGCGACAAAAGCTGCCACAGCCGAGGGATACGCAACTGAGGATCTGCTTCTCCAGTTGCCTACCTTCCTTGAAGCCGCCGGAATCATCATGATCATGCTGGCGCTCGCTCGGCTCAAACGCCGGGGGCGAGGATCCCCACCTGATTCAGGTTGAGACTCCGGGTCGGGTTGCCTCAGCCAGGCCGTAGGTCAACTCCGGCAACTGGCTGACGGCGCGGTCGCGCCTGCGCTGTCCCGCTTCACAGATGAGGGAGATGCCGGGGTGCCGGTCGGGATCGCGGTCAGCGTTCTGGTCAACGGCGAGCGAGTGGCTCCGACCGACGTGCTGGGTGCGGTGAAGCCCCTGGCGCGGAAGAACGCGCCGAGAGTCCGCGGTCAATTCTGCTGCTCCCTGCCGACGAGGTCGGACTGCTGGCGGCCCTGGCTGAACCGTCCGCCGCCCGGTGGCAGCGTTACGGCTCGAGCGCGGGCTCCCGCAAGGTAGCCCTCCGGTTCACTAGCCAAAACGGGCGCCGGGTCACGAGCCGGTCAGTCGCCGGTGCAGCAAGTGGGTGCCAAGGCTGACCACCCCGCTGCCGGCCGCCGTGCCTATCAGCACCAACGTCGCGCCCACCACCCACAGCCCGCTGCCATCGATCGACGCGGCCTGCACGGCCCAGGGAACCGTGAAGGCGACCGTCATCACCGGCGCGACGAGCCACGGGCTGAGCCACCAGCCACCGGCGGCGGCGACCACGGCAAGCGTGAGCACGCACCCGGCCACCTGCCACACCGCGTACGGGCCGCTGCGCGCGCCGGTCTCCGGGTCGATCCGGTAGCCGGTGTTCCAGCTCAGCCAGGCGAACCAGGTGCCGACGGTCGCCGCCGCCAGGAGCAGGCCGCCGAGCGGGGAAAGCCGTGCGCCGGACAGTTCCATTCGCAGGTGCGTCGTCATGGTCACTGATCCTCCCTGCCACGCCGAGCGGGTGCCTGAGCCCTCGTACTCATCGACCGGCGCGGCGGGGTCCGGGCCTTACCCAGCAGGTCCAAGCCGTCAACGGCGGCCAGGTCAGCGGACGCGACCGGCGCAGCCGGGAGGAGCAGCCGCAGCCCTTGGCGCCGCGGATCCTGCGTCACCTGCCGGGGCCGGGCGGGTGGTTCATCTGTGGGTCGGCAGTCCCCACTGGTTGAACTCGTGTCGCAGCCGCTGCGCGGCCTGCCTGCCCAGCGCCTGTCTCACAATCAGAACGAAGTTGGCCCGCCACGCATGATGGTGACCTTTACTGCTGTCCCTGCCGCCCGCCGGCTCACGCAGGTGCCTCTCCGGCCCGTGATCAGGGGTAACGACGTGTGCCAGCTCGTGAAGACAGGCCTGCTCGCAGGCACCGACCGACCACCGGTCCCTCGTGCCGATCTCCACCCACCGCAGGGCAGCGTCGGCGCGGCTGACCCCCCTGCCACCGACGACGGTCACCGGTTCCGTGTGCGCCGCGAACGCGGCCTTGAACCACTCCGTCTGCTGAACGGCATGAATGTACGCCGCGCATTTCCGCGGGTCGACTGCCTGCTCGCCCATGACGAGCAAGGCGCGAGCCCGATCGCTGACCGGCAACCCTGCGGCCAACTGCGCGTCGTACGCCGCCTGCTGCAGCTTGGTCGTCTTGTTCCTCCACGGTTCCAGCCACCGGCGTGCGGCGGCACCGACCGGTAGGTCGCGCTCCACGATAGCGCGGCCCGGGAAACCGCGGGAAGCTCAGCGCCGGGATCCTCAGCCCGACCAGCCTGCGACTGATGCAAGGGGTCCGGGACGACACCGTCGACGCGTTCGTCGCCGCCCACCCGAGATGGGTGGCCGACTCCGAGCCGGCGGCGCCCGTCCAGTAGGCGCCTGCTCCGCAGGCCGTCACGGAATGGGGGGCACGTGACGGGCCAGACGACTTGGTGGGCCGCGACGCCGATCTCG
>NZ_JBSGJR010000146.1:0-12672 GCF_053605645.1 Micromonospora sp. NPDC003776 | reverse complement strand
CCCGCCAGGCGTCGTCGAGGGCGTGGCTGACCGTCCGGGCGTCCCCGGCGACCCGGCGCAGCAGCGCGTCCCCGTCCCCGCCGTCCCCGCCTGCCTCGGGGCCGCGCAGCCCGAGCAGGGCGGCGACGCCGTCGCGTTCCTGGGCGACGAGGCGGTCGACCCGGCGACCGACCTGCTGGTGCAGGGCGTCCCGGGTGTCCAGCAACCGCCGGTGCGCGGCGTGCACGGCCGGGCGCAGCGCGTCGGTGACCCCGGCCGTGGCGATGGCCCGCAGGATGCCCACGTCCCGCAGCCCGCCGGCGGCCTCCTTGAGGTCCCCTTCGAGCAGGAAGGCCAGCTCGCCGTGGGCCGCCCAGCGGGCGGCGGTGATCTCCCGCAGCGCCGGCAGCTGCCGGACGGCGGTGCGCCGCCAGTGGTCGGTGGCGGTGTGGATGAGCTGGTCGGCCAGGGCCCGGTCGCCGGCCACGTGGCGGGCGTCGAGCAGGCCGAGGGCGACCTTGACGTCGTCCTGGGCGACGGAGAGCGCCTCGGCGACGGTGCGGACGGAGTGGTCCAGCCGCAGCCCGGCGTCCCAGATCGGGTACCAGAGCGAGGTGGCCAGCTCGTCGATACCGGGCACTCCGGCGTGCAGCAGCACCAGGTCCAGGTCCCCGTAGGGCGCGCACTGCCGGCGGCCGAGCCCGCCGACGGCGATCAGGGCGACGCCGGCCCGGGGCGGGAAGATCGACCGGAGCCAGCCGTCGAGCGCGTCGGCCCGGCGGGCCCGGGCCTCGGCGCCGATCCCGCCGGGAACGCCGACGACCTCGTTGACCACGAGCGCGTCGTCCCCGGCGGGGCCGGGCGTCGTGGTCAACGAGGTCACGTCGGTCAGGTCCCGGTCAGAGGGCGTCGAGGCCGCGCTCGCCGGTACGGACCCGGACGACCTCCTCGACGCCGGTCACCCAGACCTTGCCGTCGCCGATCTTGCCGGTCCGGGCGGCACCCACGATGGCGTCGACGATCTTGTCCACGTCCATCTCGTCGGTGAGCACCTCGACCCGGATCTTGGGCAGGAACTCGACGGTGTACTCGGCACCCCGGTAGACCTCGGTGTGCCCCTTCTGCCGGCCGTAGCCCTGGACCTCGCTGACGGTCAGACCGGCCACGCCGAGGGCGTGCAGGGCCTCCTTCACCGCGTCCAGCTGGTACGGCTTGATGACCGCGGTCACCAGCTTCATGTCCAACCCCTCCATCCCTGGAACGTTAACCGGCGACCTTCTCGCTGACCGGCTCGGCGGGCTCCTCCGCCGCGCCGGTGGGCTCCGGGGTCGGCTTGACGGCGCCGATCCCGGCCATGGCGAACGCGCCGCCGCCGCTGCCCGTGGTGGGCGACAGGTCGTACGCGCTCTCCGCGTGCTCGGCGACGTCGATGCCCTCGATCTCCGCCTCGGCCGGGATCCGGAACCCGATCGTCTTGTCGATCACGAAGCCGAGAGCGTAGGCGATCGCGAAGGAGTAGACGGTCACGATCAGCGCGCCCAGCGCCTGCTTGCCGAGCAGCGACGCGTTGCCGCCGACCAGCAGGCCGTCGCTGGTGACCAGCGAGCTCACCGAGGCGGTGCCGAACAGGCCGATCCAGAGGCAGCCGATCCACCCGCCGACGAAGTGCACCCCGACCACGTCCAGGGAGTCGTCGTAGCCGAACCGGTACTTCAGGCCGACCGCGAGGGCGCAGACCGCGCCGGCGACCAGACCCAGCAGCACCGACGCGGCCGGGGTGATGAACGCGCACGCCGGGGTGATCGCGACCAGACCGGCCACGGCACCGGAGGAGGCGCCGACCAGCGTCGGCTTGCCGTCCCGTACCCACTCCACCACGATCCAGCCGAGCAGGGCCGCGGCGGTGGCCACCTGGGTGTTGACGAAGGCCAGCGCGGTGACCCCGTCGGCGGTCAGCTCGGAGCCGGCGTTGAAGCCGAACCAGCCGAACCAGAGCAGACCGGCGCCCAGCGCGACCAGCGGGACGTTGTGCGGCTTGGCGCTCTCCCGGGGCCAGCCCACCCGCTTGCCGAGGACCAGCACGAGCGCCAGGGCGGCGGCGCCGGCGTTGATGTGCACCGCGGTACCACCGGCGAAGTCCAGCGCGCCGATGTTCTTGCCGATCAGGCCGCCGCCCCAGACCATGTGGGCGACCGGGAAGTAGACCAGGGTGGCCCAGCCGAAGGCGAACACCAGCCAGCCGGCGAACTTCGTCCGGTCGGACAGGGCGCCGCTGATCAGGGCGACGGTGATGACGGCGAACATCATCTGGAAGGCGATGAAGACGTAGAGCGGGATACCGGTCTCGCCCCACAGGTCGCTCTCGCCGACGAACGTCTTGGTGCCCAGGTACTGCCCGAGGTCACCCCAGAACTTGCCGCCCTCGCCGAAGGCGACGGTGAAGCCGTAGAAAAGCCACAGGATGCTGATGAGCCCGATGGACGAGAAGCTCATCATCATCATGTTCAGTACGCCCTTGGACCGGTTCAGGCCGCCGTAGAACAGCGCGAGACCGGGCGTCATGAGCAGCACGAGCGCAGTCGAAACAAGCAGCCAGGCAGTGTTCCCGGTATCGATCTCCACGCTGCCTCCTCTCGGTGTCGTATTCCTCCCTCCGACTGAGACCTGGCAGCATCGCCCGTCAGCCGGTTGCGCGGAAGCTTGCTCGGCGGCTGTTTCCTTCACCGACACCGCTCGATTTCCGACGCGTGACGGGTTGTTTCCGGCGTGTGAAGTACACCGATCCTCCTCGACAGAAACGGAAAGAGTGGCCGTTCCGACGAGGAACCGGCCACTCTTCCAGGCGATGAGGGGTCAGCGGAGCGCGTACTCCAGGGCGTGCCGCTCGTAGTCGAGCAACCGCAGGTCACGCATCGGCCGCCGGAGGTGGCCCTTGTGCACGATCCGGACGAACGCCGGCTCGCCGGCCGCGGCCATCCGGCGGATGCCCTCGACGTGGTCGACGATCCGCTTGCGGATGGTCCGGATGAGCCGGTGCCGGTCGCGCGGGATCAGCCCGTACGCGTCGGCGAAGAGCCGCAGCCGGCGCGGCCGGTCGGGGCGCTTCCAGCCGAGGGTGATCGAGTCCCGGTCCGAGAAGATCGGCACCCAGGTCCAGGCCGCGTACGCCACGTCGTAGATCCGGGCGCCGGGCGAGGCGAGGTCGAAGTCGATCAGGCCGAGGGTGCCGTCGGGCCGCCAGATCACGTTGTGCGGGGCCGCGTCGTGGTGGCAGATCACCTCGGTGTCCGGCGGGGGCGGCCCGAACGAGCGCCAGACCGCCCCCGGCGGCGGGGTGAAGCCGTACTGGGCGTCGTGGAACATCCGCAGCATGGTGGCGACGGTGACCAGGGCCTCGTCGGTGACCCAGTGCGGAGCCAGCGGGTACTCCCCGCACTCCCCCTCCAGGTACGACAGGACCTCCCGGTTGCGCTCGTCCATGCCGAGGGCGCGGGGAGCGCCGGTGAAGCCGACGTACTCCAGGTGACGCAGCAGGGCGTGCACCGAGGGGGTCCAGGGGCCGGCGTTGCGCCGGACCGTGTCCCCGACCCGGACCACGGTGCTGACATTCCCGCCGTGCAGCGGGATCTCCTGTGAGGTCACGTACGGTCTCCCGAGGCGCGGCGCCATGTGGTGGCTGGGGTCGCGCCACCCCGCGTAGGCGCGATCGTCAGTCGTCACGTCGAGGCTACGCGTCCCGGGCGAGCGGCTCGGTGCCGAGCAGCGCGTCGACGAACTGCGCCGGGTCGAACGGGGCCAGGTCGTCCGGGCCCTCGCCGAGGCCGACGAGCTTGACCGGGATGCCGAGCTTGCGCTGCACGGCGATCACGATGCCCCCCTTGGCGGTCCCGTCGAGCTTGGTCAGCACCACGCCGGTCACGTTGACCACCTCGGTGAAGACGCGGGCCTGCTCCAGCCCGTTCTGGCCGGTGGTGGCGTCGAGCACGAGCAGCGTCTCGTCGATCGGGCCGTGCTTCTCCACCACCCGCTTGACCTTGCCCAGCTCGTCCATCAGGCCGATCTTGTTCTGCAGGCGCCCGGCGGTGTCGACCAGCACGGTGTCGACCCGGGTGTCGATGCCCCGCTTGACCGCGTCGAAGGCGACGCTGGCCGGGTCGGCGGCCTCCGGCCCGCGGACGGTCTCCGCGCCCACCCGGCCGCCCCAGGTCTCCAGCTGGTCGGCGGCGGCGGCCCGGAAGGTGTCGGCCGCGCCGAGCAGCACGGTCCGGCCGTCGGCGATCAGCACCCGGGCGATCTTGCCGCAGGTGGTGGTCTTGCCGGCGCCGTTGACCCCGACGACCAGCAGCACGGCGGGCACGCCCTCCTTCGGGGTGGTCTTCAGCGACCGGTCCAGCGTCGGATCGAGGGCGTTGACCAGCTCGGCGGCGAGCAGCGCGCGCAGCTCGCCGACGGTACGGGTGCCGAGCACCTTGGTCCGGTCGCGGAGCCGGTCGACGATCTCGCGGGTGGAGTCGATGCCGACGTCGGCGGTGATCAGGTTGTCCTCGATCTCCTCCCAGGTGTCCTCGTCCAGGTGGTCCCGGCTGAGCAGGCCGAGCAGGCCCTTGCCGAAGACGTTCTGCGAGCGGGACAGCCGGGAGCGCAGCCGGACCAGCCGGCCGGCGGTGGGCTCGGGGACCTCGATGGTGGGCAGTGGCGGCGCCTCGACCACCGGCGGCGGCTCGACCAGCACACCGGTCGACACGTCGGCCTCGGCCGCCTCGACCGGCGGCCCGGCCAGGTTCTCCTCGGCCCGGGTCTCGACCTCCGTCTCCGGCAGCGGCGGCTCGGGGCGCCGACGCAGGCGGGGCACCACGAGGCTGAGGCCGCCGAGGATCAGCGCCACGAGCAGGGCGAGTGCGACGAGGAGGTATTCCTTCATGCCCGAAATCCTGTCAGATGCCGGCGGCGGCGTCCCACTCACCGCCTCCGCACGCGAACAACCTGCGGGTACGCTCGCGCCTGGAAGGCGTACCGCAACCGCCGGCCGGGTAGGAATTGGCTAAACGATCTTCGTCGGAGGTGCGCCGTGCCCAGTTCCCGCCTGCTCATCGGTCCGTTGCTGCGACGGGTCGTCGGCACGCGGGCGACCGTCTGGGTGGAGACCAGCGCCCCCGCCGTGGTCACCGTCCGCACGGCCGACGGCGCCCGGGGCAGCGGGCCCACCTTCACGGCGTACGACCACCACTACGCGATCGTGGTGGTGGAGGGGCTGACCCCGGAGAGCACCACCAGCTATGAGGTGCTGATCGACGACGAGGTCGCCTGGCCGGTGCCGGAGAGCGGCTTCCCGGCCAGCGTGATCCGGACCCGGGCCGCGGACGACCGGGATCAGCCGGTCCGGCTGATCTTCGGCTCCTGCCGGGAGACCACCCAGCACGCCACCGCCCGCAAGCTCCCGCCGGACGCGCTCGACGCGTACGCCCGGCGGATGATGGCCGACCCGGACCCGGCGGCCTGGCCCGACCTGCTGGTGCTCCTCGGCGACCAGGTGTACGCGGACGAGACCTCGCCGACGGTGCGCAAGCTGCTCAAGCGCCGCCGCCGCCGGCCGAAGGGCGCCCCGGCGACCCAGGTGGTCAGCTTCGACGAGTACACCAAGCTCTACCTGGAGTCCTGGCGGGACCCGGAGATCCGCTGGCTGCTCTCCACCGTGCCGAGCGTGATGATCTTCGACGACCACGAGGTGATCGACGACTGGAACACCTCGGCGTCCTGGCGGGCGGACATGCGCGAGCAGCCGTGGTGGGCGGAGCGGATCCGCAGCGGCCTCGCCTCCTACTGGGTCTACCAGCACCTGGGCAACCTCGCCCCGGACGAGATCGCCGCCGACCCGGTGTACGCGAAGGTGACGGCCGCCGAGGACGCCACGAGCGTGCTGCACGAGTTCGGCGAGCGGGTGGACAAGGAGGCCGACGTCGCGCACGACACCGAGCGCTGGCGGGCCGTGCAGTACCAGTGGAGCTACGCCCTCGACCTGGGGCGGACCCGCCTGGTGATGCTGGACAACCGGTCCAGCCGGGTGCTGGAGCGGGGCAACCGGGCGATGCTGCCGCCGGGCGAGTGGTCCTGGTTCCTGGACCGGGCGCACGGCGTCTACGACCACCTGGTGGTCGGCGCCTCGCTGCCCTGGCTGCTGCCGCCCGGCATCCACCACGTCGAGTCCTGGAACGAGAAGCTGGCCGACTCGGGCCGACCCTGGGTGGCCACGGTGTCCGAGCGGCTGCGCCGGGCCCTGGACCTGGAGCACTGGGCGTCGTTCCGGCGTTCCTTCGACGCCCTCGGCGAGCTGTTCGCCCGGCTGGGCAGCGGCCGCGCCGCCCGGGAGGGTGACCGCGTGGGCGCGGGTCCGGCGTACGCGGCGCCGGCGTCGATCAGCGTGCTCTCCGGGGATGTGCACCACTCGTACGTGGCCCGGGCCCGGTTCGCCGACCGGAGCGTCCGCACCCCGGTGCACCAGCTCACCTGCTCGCCGATCCACAACCAGGTGCCGGCGGCGATGCGACCGCTGATGCGGCTCGGCTGGAATCCGGGGCCGGCCGGGGCCACCCGGGCCCTGGCCCGCTCGGCGGGGGTACGCCGGCCCTTCGTGCGCTGGAAGAAGCTGGCCGGGCCGTACTTCGGCAACGCGGTCGCCACGCTGACCCACCGGGGCCGGGCGGCCGAGGTGGTGATCGAGGGCACCACCGGCGACGGCCACCTGCGGACCGTGGCGCGGCAGCGGCTCAGCGACCAGGTGTGAGTACCCTCTCACCCGTGGACGATCACCTGCCGGAGAGCCTGCGGGCCGTGGAGCACGAGCTGACCGCGCTGCTGCGGCGAGGGCGGGCGCTGTCCTGGGAGATCGCCCGGGAGGTGCATCCGCACCTCGAGCCCAACGCGTACGGGCTGCTGCTCTGGCTGCGTCGCTCCGGCTCGATCCGGCTGACCGACCTGGCCGCCAAGCTGGGCATCGGCAAGGGCACCCTGAGCCGGCAGATCAACGGCCTGGAGTCGCTGGGCCTGGTGCGCCGCGACCCGGACCCGACCGACCGGCGGGCCGCCCAGCTCAGCCTCACCGAGGAGGGCACCCGCCGGTTCGACACCGCCCGGGCCGCCCGGCTCGGGCAGATCCGGCGTACGCTCGAAAGCTGGCCGAAGCAGGACGTCGAGGACTTCGCCCGGCTGATGCACAAGTTCAACCAGACCTTCTGATCCTCCCCCGGCGGGGGAATAGGACCTGCGCCACGCGCGGTTGTTGCTTGGGGCAACCAAGCCTTACGGTTGCCCGCGGCAACCCTTTCTCCCGACATGTCCGGAGGCACACCACGATGACCCAGGCGACAGCGCCCACCCGGGCGACCGCCGTCGGCATGACCCACCGGCAGATCCTGGAGGCACTCTCCGGCCTGCTGCTGGGCATGTTCGTCGCGATCCTCTCCTCCACGGTCGTCTCCAACGCGCTGCCGCGGATCATCACCGAGCTGCACGGCGGTCAGTCCGCGTACACCTGGGTGGTCACCTCGACGCTGCTGGCCACCACCGCGACCACCCCGATCTGGGGCAAGCTCGCCGACCTGACCAGCAAGAAGGTCCTGGTCCAGCTCGCCCTGGGGGTCTTCGTGCTGGGCTCGGTGCTGGCCGGGCTCTCCCAGTCCACCGGGCAGCTCATCGCCTGCCGGGTGGTCCAGGGCGTCGGCGCGGGCGGCCTCACCGCCCTGGCCCAGGTGATCATGGCGACGATGATCGCCCCGCGCGAGCGGGGTCGCTACAGCGGCTACCTCGGCGCGGTCATGGCCCTGGGCACCATCGGCGGGCCGCTGATCGGTGGCGTCATCGTCGACACCGACTGGCTCGGCTGGCGCTGGTGCTTCTACGTCGGCGTGCCGTTCGCAGCCCTCGCCCTGGTCGTGCTCCAGAAGACCCTGCACCTGCCGGTGGTCAAGCGCTCGGCGAAGATCGACTGGTGGGGTGCCACCCTGATCACCGCGGCCGTCTCGCTGCTGCTGATCTGGATCACCCTGGCAGGCGACAAGTACGACTGGATCTCCTGGCAGAGCGCGGTCATGGTGGTCGGGGCGCTGCTGCTCGGCGCGCTCGCCATCCGGGTAGAGCAGCGGGCCAGCGAGCCGATGATCCCGCCGCGCCTGTTCCGCAGCCGCACCATCACCCTCGCCGTGGTCGCCAGCATCGCGGTCGGCGTGGGCATGTTCGGCGCCTCGGTCTTCCTCGGCCAGTACTTCCAGATCAGCCGGGGCGAGAGCCCCACCATGTCCGGCCTGATGACGCTGCCGATGATCGGCGGTCTGCTGGTCGCCTCGACCGTGGTCGGCCGGATCATCACCAACACCGGCCGCTGGAAGCGCTACCTGGTCACCGGCTCGATCCTGCTCACCGCCGGCTTCGCCACCATGGGCACGCTGCGGGCGGACACCCCGTACTGGCGGATCGCCATCTTCATGGCGCTGATCGGCCTCGGGCTCGGCATGACCATGCAGAACCTGGTCCTCGCCGTGCAGAACACCGTCGGCACCCACGAGCTCGGCGCGGCCAGCTCGGTGGTCGCCTTCTTCCGCAGCCTGGGCGGCGCGATCGGGGTGAGCGCGCTGGGCGCGGTACTCGGCCACAAGGTCAAGGACTACCTCGCCGAGGGGCTGGCCGGGCTGGGCATCAAGGCGTCCAGCTCCGGCAGCGGCGGCACCCTGCCGGACGTGCACACCCTGCCCGCGCCCATCCGGGCGGTCGTCGAGGCCGCGTACGGCCACGGCGCCGGGGACATCTTCCTGGCCGCCGCGCCGTTCGGGCTGATCGCCCTGATCGCGGTGGTCTTCATCAAGGAGGTGCCGCTGCGCCGGCACACCGGCGACCCGATCTCGACCGAGGTCGAGCGGGAGGCGGTCGTCGCCGCCGGTGGCGCCGCGCCGGTGGTCCGCACCGGAGTACGGGACTGAGCCATGAGCGCGTCGGTCGAGCGTGAGGAGTACGGCCCGGAGCACCGTCCGCTCCCCTTCGAGCGGGGCACGGACGGGCCCCGGGTGGTGCTGGTCGGGGTGGACGGCAGCCGCACCTCGCTGCGGGCCGCCGCCTACGCGGCGGGGCTGGCCCGCCGGCAGGGGTCCGGGCTGGTCGTGGTCTTCGTCAGCTCGCCGGCCCCGTACGCCGGGATCATGTCCGGCGTGGTGGCCGGGGCGGTCCAGCAGACACACGACGAGCTGGCCGCCGAGCTGCGCGCCGAGTGCCGGCGCGGGGCCGAGGAGCTGGGCCTGCCGGTGACCTTCCTGTGCCGGCGCGGGGACGCGTACGCCGAGCTGTGCAAGGCGGCCGACGAGCACCGCGCCGACCTGGTCGTGGTGGGCTCGTCCGAGCAGGCCGGCCACAAGCTGGTCGGTTCGGTCGCCACCCGGCTGGTCCGCACCGGCCGCTGGCCGGTCGTCGTGGTCCCCTGAGACGCAAGGAAGGGCCCCCTGTTAACGCCTCGCGTTGTACCGGGGGCCCCTCCTAACATCGCCGGATGACCTGGCGAGCACCCGAGATCGACCGTAAGCACGAGCCCTATGTCGGTGACGAGCGCACCATGCTCGAAGGCTGGCTCGACTACCACCGCGACACGCTGCTGCACAAGTGCGCCGGCCTGACCGCCGAGCAGTTGAAGACCGCGAGCGTCGAGCCGTCCGGGCTGACCCTGCTCGGCCTGGTCCGCCACATGGCGGACGTGGAGCGGTGGTGGTTCCGGATCCGGGCCGCCGGCGAGGACATCCCGGGCCTCTATGACGACGACGAGGACCCCGACGCCGACCTGAACGCGATCGAGGACGCCGACCCGGCGGCGGCCTTCGCCGTCTACCGCGCCGAGGTCGAGGCGGCCCGGAAGGCCGCGGCCGGCCTGTCACTGGACCGGACCTTTGCGCGCCGTCGCCGGGACGGTGGCACCGACGAGATGAACGTCCGCTGGGTGTACGTCCACATGATCGAGGAGTACGCCCGGCACAACGGACACGCCGACCTGATCCGAGAGCGGATCGACGGGGTCACCGGGGACTGACCGCAGTCCTCAGTCGGCGTGCCCGGCCCGCAGCAGGTGCTCGCCGAGCGGGGTGAGCCGGTGGCGTACCGCCGGGCCGGTCCGGTGCGTGATGATCAGGCCGGCCGAGCGCAGCGTCGTGGTGTGCTGACTGGCCGCGGCGACCGAGATACCGACGGTCCGGGCCACCTGCGAGGTGCTCGGCCCCTCGGTGATCGCCCCGAGCACCGCCGCCCTGGTCCGGCCGATCAGGTCCGCCAGCGGCCGGCCGGTGGTCAGCTCCCGCCGGTTCGGTTGGATCGGGTACGCCAGCACCACCGGGCCGGCCGGGTCCGGCAGCACGGACGGCTGCGGCACCAGGTACGAGGGGACCAGCGTCACGCCCCGGCCCTCCGGCGTCAGGTCGTAGGCCACGTCCCGGCCGCAGTCGTAGGCGAGCTGGTAGTCGTCCCCCACCGGCCTCCAGTGCAGCTGCGGGCCGAGGTCGCGGAACACCCGGTCGATGCCGGCGTCCACCATGGTGTGTCCGCGTACCGCCCGGTCGGCGTGCACCGCCGCGGTGATCGTGTCCCAGTACGGCGCGACGGCGACGGCGTGGAACGCGGCCATGGCGGCACCCAGCCGGTCCCGGGCGGCCTGCTCACCCGCGGCGAGGCCGGCGTACCAGGCGGGCAGCTCGCCGGCCTCGACCTGCGGACCGAGCTCGGCGGCCAGCACCTCGTCCGGGGTTGCGGCGACCTCGTCGAGCCCCGCGCCGAGCTCGCTGCCGAAGCTGCTCGGGGTGAGGAAATCGGGGAACCAGTGCGGCGACCGGCACAGCTCCAGGTAGGGGCGCATCTCGGGACGCAGGCCGGCCCGGGTGCGGGCCCGCCAGGCGGCGAGGTGGTGCGGGACGTCGTCGCGGAACAGGCGCTGGCCGGCCGAGGCCAGCTCCAGCAGCACCGACGGCGCGGACCGCAGGACGGTGCGGCTGAGATCCGTCGCGGTGAGGTGCAGGGTCATCATGCCCGTGGACGCTAGCCAACGCGGGCCGGGCGACGGAAGGCCGCTCGCCCGGGTGGGGCTAGCACGCCAGGGCGGCGCGCAGGTAGCGCAGGTCGCCCGGGCCGGTCCAGCGGTGCGCGGAGAGCCCGGCCACCCGGGCGCCGGCCACGGCCCGGTCCTCGTCGTCGACGAAGAGCACCCGCGCCGGCGCGGTCTCCAGCGCCTCGCAGGCCGCCTGGAAGTACTCCTTAGCCGGCTTGTGCACGCCGATCACCGAGGAGTTGACCACCACGTCCAGCTCGTCGGTGAGGTCCAGCGCGGCCAGGTCGGCGTCGAGCAGGTCGGTGGCGTTGGTGCCCAGCCCGACCCGGACCCCGGCGGCCCGCACCTCGCGGATGAACGCGAGCACGTCCGGGTCGACCTCGCCCCGGTAGCGCTGCCACTCGTCCACGGCGGCACGGGCCCGGGCGGGGTCGCCGACCGACGGGGTGAGCGCGTCGGCCACGCTGCTCATCCACTGGGCGTGGCTGACCTGCCCGGTGAGCACCGGCTGGAGCAGCCCCCAGGACATGGCGATCTCGCCGAGGACGCCCTCGGTCAGGCCGTACTCGCGCTCCACGCCGGCGGCCACCGCCGGATTCCAGCGGCGCAGCACGCCGTCGAAGTCCACCAGGAGCGCCGTGGCGCGTTCCCGACTCACTCGTTCGTCTCCTGCTCGTCGTCGGCCCGGTTGAGCCGTTGGCTGATCACCTGGGTGACCCCGCTGCGCATGGTCACGCCGTACAGCGCGTCGGCGATCTCCATCGTGCGCTTCTGGTGGGTGATCACGATCAGCTGGCTCTTCTCGCGCAGCTGCGCCAGGAGCGTGATCAGACGGCCCAGGTTGACGTCGTCGAGGGCCGCCTCCACCTCGTCCATGATGTAGAACGGGCTGGGCCGCGCGCGGAAGATCGCCACCAGCATGGCCACCGCGGTCAGCGACCGCTCGCCGCCGGAGAGCAGGGAGAGCCGCTTGATCTTCTTGCCCGGGGGCCGGGCCTCCACCTCGACGCCGGTGGTCAGCAGGTCCTCCGGGTCGGTGAGCACCAGCCGGCCCTCGCCGCCGGGGAAGAGCACGGTGAAGACCTGCTCGAACTCGCGGGCGGTGTCCTCGAACGCGCTGGCGAAGACCTCCAGGATCCGGTCGTCCACGTCCTTGACCACGGTGAGCAGGTCCCGCCGGGTGGCCTTCAGGTCCTCCAGCTGCTCGGAGAGGAACTTGAAGCGCTCCTCCAGCGCGGCGAACTCCTCCAGGGCGAGGGGGTTCACCTTGCCGAGCAGGGCCAGTTCCCGTTCCGCCTTGGCGGCCCGCTTCTCCTGCACCGGCCGCTCGTAGCGGACCGGCTCGGGCACCGGCCGGCCCTCCTTCTCGGCGAGCGCGACGTCCGCGTCGGTGGGCGGGACGAGCTGGTCCGGGCCGTACTCGGCGACCAGCGTCTCGACGTCGAGGCCGAAGTCCTCGGCGGCCTTGGCCTCCAGCTGCTCGATCCGCAGCCGCTGCTCGGCGCGGGCCACCTCGTCCCGGTGCACCTGGCTGGTCAGCCGGTCCAGCTCGGCGCCGAGCCGCGGGGCCCCGCCCCGCCCCGCGGACCGCGCGGCCGCGCCGGCGGCGGGTTCGGGCTAGGACACCG
>NZ_JBSGJR010000145.1:0-12673 GCF_053605645.1 Micromonospora sp. NPDC003776 | reverse complement strand
GGGCGGAGCGCCGGCCCGTTCCGCCTCGGCGGAGAGCACCGAGATCGGCCGGTCCCGGTCGTCGCGCTGCCCGACCAGGCCCGGCTGGCGGGTCATCATCAGCCAGGCCCGGGCCAGCTGCTCCCAGCGCTGCGCGAGGGAGGCGGCGCGCCACACCTCGTACCCGCCGGTGGGCAGGATCTGATGCTCACCGCTGTACCGGGCGGCGCTGGACCCGGTCAGGTCCAGCTCGCCGACCAGCCCCGCCGCGTACGCCACCTCGAAGAGCAGCGCGGCGGTGGCGTCGTCCAGCCCGAGGTTCCGGGCCATCCGGCGCAGGTCCCGCACGCCCACGCCGCCGGAGCGCAGCACCGGGGCGGGCTCGTCGCTCAGGCTCTCCAGCAGCGCCTCGGTGTGCCGGACCACCTCCATGGTCTGCCCGGCCCCGGCCGAGTCCACGGCCTTCGCCTCCCGCGGCGGGCTGGCCACCACCGGCGGGCTGGTCCGCAGTGGGCCCAGCGGTCCGCTGTCGCGGCGCAGCAGCAGCCCCACCTCGCGGGGCAGCTCCACGGTGCCCGCGCCGCCCTTGCCGCCGGACATCCGCACGAGCAGCCGGTGCTCGACCAGCCAGCGGATCGGCGAGCCGGTCGGCGCACCACCGTTGACCAGGTCCGGCGGGAGGGCGTCCTCGGTGCCGGTGGCCGGGGCCTCCAGCGCGCCCGCCGGCACGGTGCCGACCGGCGGGCCGGCCGCCAGCCGGTCCAGGATCGCCCGGGCCGACGGCGGGGCGGCCAGCAGCGTCCGCCGCAGCTTCGCCGGGTCCGCGCACAGCGCCGCCGCCCGCGGGTCCAGCTCCGCCGCCGGTCGGCCCAGCCCCGCCGGGTACGGGGCAACCTCGTCGACGCCGCCCACCACGTGCAGGTCGTGCTCCGGGCCGTACAGCAGGAAGAGCGCCCGCACCCGGTCCACCGCGCCGCGGACGGCGGCCGGCGCGGGCGGGTGCGACCCGGCGGTGGCCATCGCCAGGATCGCGTCGACGGTGGTGCCGCCGTTCTCCGGATCGCGGGTGAGCCGGGCGGCGTCCAGGATCTGCAGGGTGAACTGGTCGAGCCCGTCCAGCGCCCGGGCCACCGAGACCCGCGACTGGGCGCGGATGGCGAGCGCGGAGACGTCGGCCGGCACCGGCACGACGAGGTCGGGCCGCAGCTGGAGGAGGGCGGCCAGGGACTCGTCGGGGAGCGTCCGCAGATGGTCGGCGAGTGAGGAGTTCATCGTCGTTCCACGCTAGCCCGCCCGAGCCCGGTCGCGCCCCTCGGACGGGTACGTTCTCGGCATGCCCGCACTGATGGTCGGCTTCGACCTCGACATGACCCTGGTCGACTCCCGCCCCGGCATCGCCGCCGCCTACCGGGCATTGACCGCCCGGACCGGGGTGCCGGTGGACGCCGAGCTGGCGGTGTCCCGGCTCGGCCCGCCGCTGCGTACCGAGATCGCGCACTGGTTCCCGCCGGAGCAGGTGGAGGAGGCGGTGACGATCTACCGGGAGCTCTACCCGGCGTACGCGATCACCCCGACGCTGCCGATGCCCGGCGCGGCCGAGGCCATCGACGCGGTGCACGCCCGGGGCGGCCGGGTCATGGTGGTCACCTCGAAGATCGGCCGGCTGGCCAAGCTGCACCTGGACCACCTCGGGCTGGCCGTCGACGAGCTGGCCGGCGACCTGTTCGCCGAGGAGAAGGCGACCGCCCTGCGAGAGCACGGCGCGACCCTCTACGTGGGCGACCACGTGGCCGACATGGCCGCCGCCGGCGCGGCGGGAATCCCAGGCGTGGGAGTGGCGACGGGGCCGTGCGCCGCCGACGAGCTGCGGGGCGCCGGAGCCGACGTGGTGCTGGATGATCTCACCGGATTCCCGGCGGCGCTGGACCGGATCATCCGGCTAGCCTTGGAGGGGTAGCGGTCTTCAAGAGCGAAGCAGGGGTTTCAGGTGCCGACGGGTCGAGTGAAGTGGTATGACGCGGCCAAGGGATACGGCTTCGTCACCAGTGACGAAGGTGGCGACGTATTCCTGCCCAAGGGCGCGCTACCGGCAGGTGTCACCGACCTGAAGGGCGGCCAGCGGGTCGATTTCAGCGTGGTCGACAGCCGCCGGGGCGCCCAGGCGATGGGGGTGAAACTGCTGGAGGCGCCGCCGTCCGTGGCGGAGCTGCGCCGGCGGCCGGCCGAGGAGCTGCACGGCCTGGTCGAGGACATGATCAAGGTGCTGGAGGCGAAGGTCCAGCCGGACCTGCGCCGGGGCCGGTTCCCGGATCGCAAGACCGCGCAGAAGATCGCTCAGCTGGTCCACGCGGTGGCGCGCGAGCTGGAGGTCTGAGGGACGAGCCCGGCGTCGGCGGCCCGGCCCAGCAGCGCCTCGACGGCGGCGAAGCCGGCCTCACCCAGGTCGGCGGTGAACTCGTTGACGTAGAGGCCGATGTGCCGGTCCACCACGTCGGGCTCCATCTCCTGCGCGTGCGAGAGCACGTACTCTCGGCTGGCCTCCGGGTCGGCCCAGGCCTGGCGTACCGACTCGCGGATCCAGCCGGCCGCCTCGACCGGGTCGACCGCGCCCTTGCGGGCCAGGATCGCGCCGAGCGGGATCGGCAGCCCGGTGTCGCCCTCCCACCACTCGCCGAGGTCGACCAGGGCGGTCAGCCCGTGCCGCGGGTAGGTGAAGCGCGCCTCATGGATCACCAGCCCGGCGTCGTACCGCCCGGCGGCGACGCCCGGCATGATCTCGTGGAACGGCACCACCTCGATCCGCGCCGGCGGCTGCTCCGCCGCCCAGAGCCGGAACAGCAGGTACGCGGTGGTCCGCTCGCCCGGCACCGCCACCGTCGCCCCGGACAGATCGGTCCGGTCGCCCCGGGTGAGCACCAGCGGCCCGCACCCCCGGCCCAGCGCCCCGCCGCACGGCAGCAGGTGGTAGTCGTCCAGCAGCCAGGGCAGCGCCGCGTAGCTCACCTTCACCAGGTCGAGCGCCCCGCGCTCGGCCACCGTGTTGGTCACGTCCACGTCGGCGTAGGTCACCTCGACCGGCGGTGCGCCCGGCACCCGGCCGTGCACCAGGGCGTCGAAGACGAAGGTGTCGTTGGGGCAGGGGGAGATCGCCAGAGAGAGCGCCACGCCCCCACGTTAACCCCGCCCCGCCGGGCCTCCGCCACCCCGGCCCCTCGGCTGTGACCCGCTCCGCCGGACGTGCCCGCCCTGGCCCGTCTCGCCGGCCGTCTTTCTGGCTTCCGCCTTCGCTTGCGCCGGCGTCATTTGGCATCGGTCGCGCGGCCGGCCTCGCCAGCGGCCGTCATTGGTTTGGAGCGCCTTTCGAGCTGATGCCGTGAACGACTCACCAGACGATGCCGAAGGCCGTGAGCTGCTCTCGTGTCCGACAACGGTGCCCAACCTGCTGGGACGGCGAGCGGCCGCGACGCCGCCTGACATCACCAGCGACTCAGCTCGAAAGGCTGCTGCTCATCCACAAGCCCCCCGGCCGAAAAGCCGATATCCACAAGGTTATCCACAGGCCGGTGGCATCTGTTGATAGGGCGCCAGCGAGTTCGGCAGCATCCGGGGCATGGCGGAATCGACTGACTCGTCCCGGCAGCGGGCGGACCTCGGCGACCTGCTTCGGCGGCTACGGCGGCGAGCCGACCTCAGCCAACGGGAGTTGGCCGCCCGGGCGGGCGTGCCACAGGCCGCCGTGGCGCGACTCGAGTCCGGTCGGGCGGCCGACCCCCGCTTCCGGACAGTGGAGCGGCTGGTCCGGGCGGCTGGGGGAGAGCTGCGGTTCGACGTCGGCCGCCGAGACGCCGGGCGTGACGGCGGACGCCGCGCCGGCCTGGCCGATGTGCCGCACGGGCAGCTGAGGGACCGGGCGGACCGCCACTACCCGGCCCACCTGGACGTCTGGGAGGTCCGCGAGCCGAAGGACTGGCCCGGCGCGTGGTGGGCGGAGTGGTACACCCTGCCGCCGGAAAAGTGGCCGCTGCCGCTGCCACCGGCGACGTATCAACTCGACCGTGAGCGTCGGGACCGGCGTCGGGCGCGCCAGCGGGTGCGCGGCGCGGCCACCGTGCGGCGGGTGACCGGGGCGGCGCTGCCGATGACGTCCTGGCGGTTCGTGGCGGAACTGCCCGGCGGCGAGCTGATCGGCGAACTCCGGGCGCATGAGCGGAGCCCGCACCTGGACTGGGGTGGGCCGGAGCGCCCCGGGGAGCGCGAGGTCGTGTTGGACGGCGTGCTCGTCGCCGCCGAGCATCGCGGACTGGGCATCGGGCGGCGCCTGGTCGGGGCGCTGACCGCGGAGGCGTTCCGCGCCGGCGTCGTTGCGATCCACGCCGTGGCGGAGTTCGGGGGCATTCGTCTCCTGCTCGCCTGCGGCTTCAGGCTCCAGGCCAGCCGGCCCGCCGCGCTCCGGCTGGAGCGGCCGGTCAGCGTAGCGCAGCCGCTGCCGCACTGAGGGCGGCGAAGGCTTCCCGCATCCGCCACGCGCCCCGGTCCCGAGGCCCGATCGGGTTGGACACGGTGCGCAGCTCGGCGAAGGGCAGGCCGGCCTGGGCGGCGGCGACAGCCACGCCGTACCCCTCCATGGCCTCGGCCACCGCGTCGGGGTGCCGGGCGGCGAGGGCCGCGGTGCTCTCGGCCGTGCCGGTCACCGTGGTGACGGTGAGCACCGCGCCGGTGATCGCGCCGGGCAGCGCCGCGCGCAGGGTGTCCAGCAGTGCCGGGTCGGCGGGCACTGTGCTGCCGGTGCCGAGCAGCTCCGGTGCCATGCCCAGCTCCTCGATGGGGAGGAAGCCCTCCGGCGACTCGGCGCCCAGGTCCGCGGCGATGCTGCGGGTGGCCAGCACGGTGCCGCCGACCGCGACCCGGCCGGCGAAGCCGCCCGCGATGCCCGCGCTGACCACCGCCCGGTACGGCCGCCCGGCCCCCTCGGCCAGTGCCAGCAGGCGGGCGGTGGCGGCGCCGGCCCCGGCCGGACCAACCCCGACCGGGGCGACGGTCACCGTGGGGTCGGTGAGGCCCGCTCGGACCGCCTCCGCCTCGGCGGGCACCGCGGTCACCACCAGCAGTCCGCTCACCCGCGGGGCCCCCGGGGCTCCCGCTGGTCCTCGTCCGAGTTGCCGGGGCCGCCGACGGACGAGGAGGGGCGGTAGATGTGGAAGCCGGGCGGCGCCAGTCCGTCGTCGACCGGTCCGGGCGCGTCGTTGCTGGCGGGGGCCGGCGAGGTGGGCGCCGGGTCGCTGAACTCCTCGGCGGGCTCCGGTTCCAGCTCGTCGTCGCCGAGCGGGCGACCGATCAGGTGCTCGTTGCGGAGCCGGGTGGCCACCAGCACGCCGCGGGCGGCCACCAGCGCCGCGACGCCGGCGACGACGGCGACCCCGACCTGCCCGGTGAACGGGACCAGCCCCAGGCCGCCGCCGGCCACGAAGGCGAGCATCAGGGCGGTCTCGGAGTGGGCGAAGGAGCTGGCCCGCAGCCGCTCCGGGATCCGCTCCTGGATGGAGGCGTCGACGGCCAGCTTGGCGATGCCGCTGATCAGCGAGGTGATCAGGCAGAGCAGGGCGACCAGCGGCAGTGAGAACTTCAACGCGGCCAGCACCGCGACCCCGGCCACGACGATCATGCCGCTGGACTGGATCGCGGTGGGCCGGTGGATGCGCAGCCGGGTGCCGATGGCGGTGGCCAGGAAACTGCCGACCGCGAGGGCCCCGCCGACCAGGCCCAGCGCGGCCTGGGCGCCCAGCGTCCGGCCGAAGAAGTCGGTGGTCAGGTCGCCGGCCTTGATCGCGAAGGCCAGGTAGAGCAGCAGGAAGCCGTACAGGCCGCGCAGCGCGGCGGCGCCGATCAGGGTGGCGATCACCAGCCGGCCGGCGGGGCGGCCCCGGCCGAGTGGCCGCTCGCCCTCCCGGCGCAGGGCCCGCAACGGGCGGGGGACCCGCTCCGGGGGCTCCGAGTCCGCCCTCGGCGGCAGCCGCAGCGAGATGACCATGCCGATCAGGAAGATCAGCGAGGCGACCCGGAGCGGCCACTGCGCACCGAACCAGAACGCGGCCAGCCCGAGCGGGGCGACCAGCCCGCCGGCCACCGTGCCGTAGACGCTGGCCCGGGCGCCCACCTGGGACAGCCCCAGCCCCTCCGGCAGCAGCCGGGGCACCGCCGCCGAGCGGGCCACGCCGTACGCGCGGGAGAGGGCCAGCACGCCGAACGCCGCCGGGTAGAGCCCGAAGCTGCCGATGTAGTCGGAGATCAGCCAGGCCAGGAAGGCCCGGCCGAGCATGGTGGTGGCCAGCGCGTACCGGCGGCCGTGCCGGAAATGGTCCAGCAGCGGGCCCACCACCGGGGCGAGCATGGCGAACGGCACCATGGTCACCAGCAGGTAGAGCGCGACCTTGTTCCGAGCCTCGCCCAGCGGCACGTCGAAGAAGATCGTGCCGGCCAGCCCGATGGCGATCAGGGTGTCCCCGGCGCAGGAGAGGGCGTGCAGGTCGAACATGCGGACCATGCCGACCTCGTTGCCGGCGCTGCGGGCCCGGGCCGACCCGGCCCGCCGGGTCATCCACCGTCCGCCCCGCAGCGAGCCGCGGAGCAGCAGGCGGGTGGCGCGGATGCCCGTACCGACGGTCCGCCCGAGGACGGACCGCCCGGAGCGGGAGGACGACGGCATGCCCCCCATCCTCACCCATCCGCTCCACGCGTGCGCCGTCAGCCGGTGAGAACGACCCCGGGGAGTGCCTGTCGGCCGACCGTGGGCATGGGGAACAATGGGTGAGTGACCAGGCCCGCCTCCGCCCGCGCTCCCCGGCTCGACCAGGTCTGCGCCGCCGCCGTCGAGGTGGCCCGCGCCGGCATCACCGAGGTGGAGCCCACCGACGTGGGCGAGCACCTCCAGGCCGTCGCCGAGGGCGACCGCCTCGTCACGCACTACTTCGAGTGCCGAATGGGCGGCTACCGCGGCTGGCGCTGGGCCGTCACGGTGACCCGGGTGCCGCGCAGCCGCACGGTCACCCTCTGCGAGACGGTCCTGCTGCCCGGGCCCGACGCGCTGCTCGCCCCCGGCTGGCTGCCCTGGCAGGAGCGGCTCAAGCCGGGCGACCTCGGCCCCGGTGACCTGCTGCCCACCCCGGCGGACGACGAGCGTCTCGTCCCCGGCTACCTGCTCTCCGACGACCCGGCGGTCGAGGAGACCGCGTGGGAGCTGGGCCTGGGCCGGCCCCGGGTGCTGTCCCGCGAGGGCCGGTCGGAGGCCGCCCAGCGCTGGTACGACGGCGACCACGGCCCCTCGGCCGCCATCTCGGTGGCCGCGCCGGCCGCCGCCCGCTGCGGCACGTGCGGCTTCTACCTGCCCCTGGCGGGTGCGATGCGGCAGGCCTTCGGCGCCTGCGGCAACTTCTACGCCCCGGACGACGGCCGGGTGGTGAGCGCCGACCACGGCTGCGGCGCGCACTCGGAGACGCTGGTCGAGGCGGCCGACACCCCGGTGGACGAGCTGCCCACGGTCTACGACGACAGCGCGGTCGAGGCGCTCTCGGTCAGCCGCGCCCCGGGCTCGGTCGAGGCGGCCGAGCCGGCGGAGCCGTACGGCCACCCCTGACGATCAGCCCTGACGGGCGGCGGCCTCCCGGCGGCGACGCCGGTTGGCGTCGTGCCGCATCATCACCGCGAGGCCGGGAAAGCCCCAGAGGAATCCGGCGAGGCAGGTCCAGAGCCAGTTCTGGTGCCCGTGCTCGGTGAGCCAACCGCGGAAGAAGATCAGCAGCACCAGCCCGACCACCGCCCAGACGATCAGCCCGGCGACGGCGAACGGCACCATCGGCGGGTCGAGCGGCTCGGGCCGCGGCGGTTGCTCCTGGGGCACCGGCACAGCGTACGCGATCGTCCTTCCCTGCCCGTCGGTCATCTGGGACGATGCGCGACAGCCAGTCGAGACCCTGCGAGGACCTGATGGCCATAGCGCCCCCGCCGGACCATGGCACCCCACCCGATCGCGCGCACCCGCGTAACGGCTTCGACCGTTTCTTCGAGATCTCCGCCCGCGGCTCGCACCCGAGCCGGGAGGTACGCGGCGGCCTGGCCACCTTCTTCACGATGGCGTACATCGTGGTGTTGAACCCGCTGATCCTCGGCGGCGCGGTCGACGGGGACGGGCGCAAGCTGGCCATCCCGGCGCTCGCCGCGGCCACGGCGCTGGTCGCCGGCGTGATGACCATCCTGATGGGAGTGGTGGCCCGGTTCCCGATCGCGCTGGCCGCCGGCCTGGGCGTGAACGCGCTGGTCGCGTTCGAGATCGCGCCGGGGATGACCTGGGCGGACGCGATGGGCCTGGTGGTGATCGAGGGCGTCCTGATCGGCATCCTGGTGCTCACCGGCCTGCGTACCGCGGTGTTCCGCTCGGTGCCGACCCAGCTGAAGACGGCGATCGGGGTGGGCATCGGCCTCTTCCTGACCCTGATCGGCCTGGTCGACGCCGGGTTCGTCCGCCGGGTGCCGGACATCGCGAACACCACCGTCCCGGTCGGCCTCGGCATCAACGGCAAGATCGTCAGCTGGCCGATGCTGGTGTTCGTGCTGGGCCTGCTGCTGACCGTGGTGCTGGTGGTCCGCCGGGTACGCGGCGCGATCCTGATCGGCATCCTCGCCTCCACCGTGCTGGCGATCATCGTCGAGGCGGTCGGGCACATCGGCCCGTCCTTCGTCAACGGCAAGCCGAACCCGAAGGGCTGGGCGCTGAACGTGCCCCGGCTGCCGGAGAAGGTCGTGGACGTCCCGGACCTGTCCCTGCTCGGGCACTTCAACGTGCTGGGCTCGTGGGGCCGGGTGGGCTGGCTGGTCCCGCTGATGTTCGTCTTCACCCTGCTGATCACGGACTTCTTCGACACGATGGGCACGATGGTCGCCATCGGCCAGGAGGGGGACATGCTCGACGAGCGGGGCACCCCGCCGCGAGCCCGGGAGATCCTGCTGGTCGACTCGATCGCCGCGGCGGCCGGCGGTGCGGCCAGCGTCTCCAGCAACACGTCGTACCTCGAGAGCGCGGCCGGGGTCGCGGAGGGGGCCAGGACCGGGGTGGCCAACCTGGTCACCGGCGGCCTGTTCCTGCTGGCCATGTTCCTCGCACCGCTGTCGGCGATCGTGCCCTTCGAGGCGGCCTCGACCGCGCTGGTGGTGGTCGGCTTCCTGATGATGACCGCGGTACGCACCATCGACTGGGCCGACTACGAGATCGCCGTCCCGGCGTTCCTCACCATCGTCCTGATGCCCTTCACCTACTCGATCTCGAACGGGATCGGGGCGGGCGTCATCAGCTACGTGCTGGTGAAGCTGGCGCGGGGGAAGGTCCGGGAGATCCACCCCCTGCTGTACGGGGTGGCCGCCCTGTTCATTCTCTACTTCCTGCGCGGCCCGATCGAGGCGCTGGTGCGCTAGAACCGGTCGGAGCAGGCCAAACCCCTCGTGAGCCTGGTCATAACGCATGTCGTTAGCCAGGCTCATTAGTTAAGCTAACTACTGTGACGGAGCGGACGGTGACGGCGAAACGCGTGCCACCGGCGCAGCTGGCCCCTCAGCTGCGTGATGCGATCACTCGACTCAACCGGCGGGTCCGACAGGCCCGGCCGGTCGGTGACCTGACGGTCACCCAGCTCTCCGCGCTCACCAGCCTCAACCTGGCGGGCGCGTTGACACCACGGGAGCTGGCCGACGTCGAGCGGGTGCAGCCGCCGACGATGACCAAGATCGTCGCGAAGCTGGAGGAGCGCGGCCTCGTGCAGCGCACCCCCCACCCGACCGACGGCCGGCAGGTCATCCTCGCGGCGACCGAGGGGGGACGGGCCGTGCTCGAGCAGTTCGAGCGGGCCCGCAACTCGTGGCTGGCCGACCGGTTGGCCGCGCTCACCGAGGAGGAACGCGACACGCTGCGGCGTGCCGCCGAGATCCTGCAGGGCATCGCTCGCGCCTGACGGTCCCGCGTTCCGCGGTCCGCTTCGTCCGTTGTGGGTGAGGCGTACATGATCGCGAGGAGGCGCACCAAGAGTGCAGGCCAAGTTGAGCACGATGTTCCAGTCCCTTCGAGTCCGCAACTACCGACTCTTCGCCACCGGACAGCTGATCAAGTTGATCGGCGTCTGGATGATGTACATCGCCCAGGACTGGCTCGTCCTCGACCTGACCGGCAACTCGGCCACCGCGCTCGGCGTCGTCACCGCGCTGCAGTTCACCCCCGTCCTGCTGCTCACCCTGTTCTCCGGCCGGCTCGCCGACCGGTACGACAAGCGGATGCTGCTCTTCATCGCCAACCTGTTCTGGACCGTGCTGGCGCTGGCGATGAGCATGCTGGTGGTCACCGGGCTGGTGCAGCTCTGGCACGTCTACGTGTTCGCTCTCCTGCTCGGCGTGTTCAACGCGATGGAGACACCGGTCCGGCAGGCGTTCGTCTCCGAGCTGGTGGGCGTGCCGCTGCTGCCGAACGCGCTCTCGCTCAACGCGGCCACCTTCAACTCCGCCCGGATCCTCGGCCCGGCCGTCGCCGGCCTCGCCATCGCCGCCTTCGACGTCGGCCCGGTCTTCCTGATCACCGCGTTCAGCTCGATCGCCCCGCTGGTCAACGTGGTGCGGATGCGGACGAGCGAGCTGTACCGCAAGGACCTGCCGCCGACCGGCGAGCGCGACCAGGCCAAGGTGGTGGACGGCCTCCGGTACGTCTCGCGCCGCCCCGACATCCTGCTGCCGATGGCGCTGATGTCGGTGATCGGGATGAGCCTGTTCAACTTCCAGCTCACCCTCGCCGCCCTGTCCAAGACCGTGTTCCACACCGGCGCCGCCTCGTTCGGCCTGTTCACCACCGCCCTCGCGGTCGGCGCGCTGACCGGCGCCCTGGCCGGCACCGGGCGGCGCAGCCGCCCCACGGTGTGGCTGGTGCTCGGCGCGGCGATCGGCTGTTCCACCTTCGGCACCCTGGTCGGGCTCGCGCCGTCGTACTGGCTGGTCGCGGCGCTGCTGCTGCCCACCGGGTTCTTCATGGTCTTCTTCGCCCAGGCCGCCAACCAGCGGGTCCAGCTCGGCGTCGACGCCTCCTTCCGGGGCCGGGTCATGGCGCTCTGGGTGCTGGTCTTCCTCGGCACCAACCCGGTCGGCGCGCCGATCATCGGGTGGGTGGCCGAGACCTTCGGCGCCGGCGCGAGCATCTGGATCGGGGGCCTGATCTCGCTGGCCGCCGCGCTGCTCGCGCTCACCTGGCAGCTGCGCCGCTCCGGTGCCCGGCTGCGGCTGCGCGTGCTGCCGATGCCCCGCTTCTACGTGGTGTCGCCCGGCGCGGAGTGAACCTCCCGCGAAGGACCGGTTCCCGTCCCGGGGACCGGTCCTTCCTCATTCATTCGCGGCCGGATGTCGGCAATCGGGTAGCGGGCGGCCACCATACGGCCTAGCGTCGATGTGTGGGGGTAGGGCGGGGACTGCTACTGGCGTTGGCGATTCTCGCTGTCTGCTGCCTGCCCGCCCTCTTCGCGCTGCTGTTCTGCGCCGACGAGATCCTCGACCGGGTCGCCTGCGGGTGGGCCGAGTGGCGGGAGCAACGCCGGGAGCGGCGCACCATCGCCCGGCTGGACCGGGCCATCGAGGCGGACGCACTCACCCGGGACATCGACCTCACTGAGTTCGACCGGGAGGGGCGGCGACCGCTGGAACAGCTCGCCGTCGACCTGCGCCGGCTCGGCGGGCACCGGCTCGCCGCCGCCGACCGGTCCGTGGTGTGGCACGGCGCGGTCATCGACGCGTACGACGAGCGACTGCGCGCCGCCTGTGGGGCGCTGGGCATCGTCGAGCACCTGTCCGACCTGGACGGCGTCGACCGGGAGATCGAGCGGGTACGGGTGGAGGGGCTGCTGCACGCCGCGGGGCTCACCCTGCCGGCCGCCCGCCCCGGCCACCATCAGCGGCACCGCTGACCGGTGCGGCTCTTCGTCGCGGTCTACCCGCCCCGGCCGGCGGTCGACGACCTGACCGCACAGATCCGCCGGCTCCGGGTCGGTGCCGCCTCCGCCGCCGGCACCAACGTACGGCTGGCCGACCCGGCCAACGTCCACCTCACCCTCGCCTTCCTCGGCGACGTGGAGGACGACCGGCTGGTGGAGGTGGAGAGCGCGCTCGGCGGCTCGGCCGAGACGTTCCGGGACGGCCGGGACAGTTCGCTGCGGCTGCGCCTCGGCGGCGGCGGCAGCTTCGGGCGGGGCCGGTTCACCATCCTCTGGGTGGACCTGCGGGGCGACGTCGACGGGCTGGCCACGCTGGCCCGGCTGATCCGCCTGGGCCTGCGCCGGGCCCAGCTGCCGCACGACGAGAAGCCCTTCCGCCCCCACCTGACCATCGCCCGCCCCGGCGACCGGATCGACCGGGCCGAGGTGTTAACCGACCGGGAGGCCCTGCACGACTACGAGGGCCCGGAATGGCCGGCCGACGAACTGGTCCTGGTCCGCAGCCACCCCGGCCCCTGCCCGACCTACGACCGCCTGGCCGCCTGGCCGATCTGACCCGCCCGCGCCGCCCGACCGATCTGACCCGCCCGCGCCGCCCGACCGATTTGACCCGGCCGCGCCGCCCGGGCGCCCGGCCCGCCGGCCGCGGGTTGCGGCATGTCGGGGCCTCCCAGCGAGCGGAAGGCGCG
>NZ_JBSGJR010000144.1:0-12733 GCF_053605645.1 Micromonospora sp. NPDC003776 | reverse complement strand
CGAGGCGACGCGAGGCGAGGCGACGCGAGGCGACGCGAGGCGACGCGAGGCGACGCGAGGCGACGCGAGGCGACGCGAGGCGACGCGACGCGAGGCGACGCGACGCGAGGCGACGCGAGGCGACTCTTTCACGGAAATAGTGGCCATCCCGCCGGACATGGCCACTATTTCCGTGAATTAGTGCGGATCTTGGGCGGTGCGCACGGCGGTGCGCACGGCGGCGCGCACACCGCGGCACGGCGGAGGGCGAGGCGGTCAGGCGTCGAGGACGGCGCGGCCGAGCGGGGTCAGGGTGTGCAGCACGGTGTTGCGGTCCCGGTGGCTGACCAGGAGGCCGGCGTTGCGCAGCACGCTGGCGTGCTGGCTGGCCGCGGCGGCGGAGATGTTCAGCCGGCGGGCGACCTCGCCGGTGGTGCAGCCGTTGTCGGCGGCGGCCAGCACGGCGGCCCGGGTCCGGCCGAGCAGCGCGGCGAGCGCCTCCCGTTCGCCGTCGTCCGGGTCGCGGGAGGCGGCGAGCCCGCCGAGCCGGTCGACGGGGTACACCAGCACCGGGGGCAGCGCCGGATCGAGGAGCGCGACCGGCGTTCGGGCGCAGAAGAAGGACGGGACCAGCAGCAGGCCCCGCCCGTCCAGACGCAACTCCCGGCTGTCCGGGTAGTCGAGCACCTCGAGGACGTTGTCCGCCCACCGCATGCTGGGCCGGAGGCTGGCGAGCAGTCCCTCAGGCCCGCCGTCGAGCATCGCCCGGGCCCGCCGTGCCCGGTCGGCCTCGACCGCCGCCTGGATCCGCACCCAGTACGGGGCCAGCGCGAGCGACTGGTAGCGCGCCATCGACCCGGTCAGGTGGCGCAGCACCTCGGGCTCGCCGCGGGCCAGCGCGTCGGCCGAAGAGGGCAGGACGTTCTCCTCGGCGAGCAGGGTGAGGTCCCGGCGCAGCATGCCGATCGGGGTGCCGCGGAGCGCCGAGAGCCCCGCCTCGAGCCCGTCCCGGGAGGCGTACGGGGTGAGGAAGTCGGGGAAGTAGCCGCGGGGCGGGTTGAGGGCGAACAGGAGCCGGAACTGCTCGGCGTCGCTCTCCGTACGGAGGGCGCGGGCCACCGCGCGGCGCCATTCGAGCAGCAGCGGTTCCCGCCCGCGGCCCTGAAGCAGGTGCAGGCTGAGGACCAGTTCCCAGACCGGGTCCGCGGCGGGGGCCACCCTGGTCCGCAGGATGTCCTCACCCGAGAAGATGATCTTCAGCATGGAGCGCTCTCCCGGCGGCGGGCAGAGGGATTGTCCGCCTCCACCTGGCACTGTACCCGCTGGCACTTATCTCCACTTTTAAGCGTGGGCTGAAAAACCTCGACGGCGGCCGGGCGGGTTGGGCAGACTACCGGTGCCTGCTGGGGCCGGAGGTGTCACCGCCGGCCCGGGGCTACCGGGAGATCGGGGGGCACGGGCGACCGGGCGACACCACGAGGGTCTGCGGCTTTCTCCGCAGGGGTGTCACCGGTCGCTCCCCGGTACCGGTCGACTCAGCCGATCCAGAGCGCCACCCGGTGGTCCTCGTCGGTCACGTAATAACAGCTCCCGTCCAGCTCGGCCAGCCCCTCCACGTGATGGAACGGCGCCAGCTCGGCCACCAGCTTTCCCGCGACCCGGGCGTCCGGGGTGGGCTCCCACCGGAAGGCGACGTGCCGCGAGGTCACCTCGCCGCCGTGCGGGTGGTCGTCCAGCAGCACCGAGCCCTTGCCCAGCGCGTCGATCGAGCCGATCACCCCGGCGTATCCGCCGTCGGGGGTGACGGCGATCGCCCGGAAGCCGGTCAACGTGCCCGGCGGGGTCACCCCGGTCAACGCGTACGCGCCCACCGCCCGGGGCCAGCCCGGCTCCCGGTCGAACATGTCCGCCACCCCGGCCAGCTCGACCAGGATCGGCTCCCCCTCGGCCGTGACCGGAAAACGCAGCCCCAGCAGCACCGCCCCGGCCGGGGTGAACGCGGCCGCCTCGACGTTGACCGGCAGATCGTCCTCGGCGAGCCGGGTCACCCAGCTCTTGGCGCGGGCGCTGCCGCGCGCCAGGGTCTCCACGATGAACCGGTCCCGCACCCGCTCCCCGGGCGGGAGCGTACGCAGCGGCGCGGCGGCGAGCGCGTCGTTGATCGCCCGGTGCAGCCGGAACCGGTTGCGCACCACCTGCACCGGCAGCGGGCCGGCGGCGGCGTCCTCCTCGCGGAACCGGGCCACGAAGGCGCGGCGGGGCCGCAGCGGGCCGGCCTTCGAGCCGAAGTGCGAGCCGAAGACGTACACCCAGCCGTCGTGGTGGGCGAGCGCCTCGCCGTCCTCGGTGCGACCGTTCTCCGGGCCGGCGTCGGCGGCCACGTGGTGCGCGACCCACCCGCCGTCCGCCAGCTCGAGCAGCAGCGCCAGGCACCGTTCCACCGGCCCCTCGTCCAGCACGGTCCAGAAGCCACGCCGGGCGCCGTGGGCCCGCAGCAGCGCCGAGGAACGGACCGGCAACAGGTCGCTGGCCTCGTTGCCGGCCACGACGAACTCCACGAGTCGCAGGGTCACCCGGCCAGGGTACGGAGCGCCCGCTCGTAGAGTGTGGGGGTGCACACCGACCTGGGGACGTACGCCGACCTGCACGCCGACGCCACCGCGGTGCTGAGCGGCTGGACGGCGACCAGCCCGGCCGCGGCCGCGAACCGCGACCGGACCCTGGAGCTGCTGGCCGCGGGGCCGGTGGCGATGAGCCGTGCTCACCGGCCCGGGCACGTCACCGCGAGCGCCCTGGTGCTCGACGCCACCGGCAGCCGGGTGCTGCTCTGCCTGCACGGCAAGTTCCGCAAGTGGGTGCAGCTCGGCGGGCACTGCGAGCCCGACGATCCGACCCTGGCCGCCGCCGCGCTGCGCGAGGCGACCGAGGAGTCCGGGATCGGTGGTCTGGTGGTCGACCCGGAGCCGATCGACGTGGACATCCACCCGGTCTCCTGCCAGGGCGGCTCGCTGCACTACGACGTCCGGTTCGCCGTGCTGGCCCCGGCCGGGGCGACCGAGCGGGTCAGCGCCGAGTCCGAGGCGCTGGGCTGGTTCCGACCCGACCGGCTGCCCGACCCGCTGGCCGACGGCACCGCCCAGCTCGTCGCACCGGCCCTGGCCGCCCTGGCCCGCCGCGCCGTGCCGAACGCGACGGGCAGCACCGGCTAGACCAGGCCCTCCTCGCCGCGCCCCTTGAGCTCGTCGACGACCTTCTTCACGTCCTGCGCCCGGTCGCGGGGGCAGACCAGCAGCGCGTCCGGGGTGTCCACGACGATCAGGTCGTGCACCCCGACGGTGGCGACGAGCCGGCCGGACTGCGGCACCACGACGGTGCCGGTGGTGTCGTGCAGCAGCACGCCGGGCTTGCCGTCGCCGCCGAGCACCACGTTGCCGTGCTCGTCGGCGGGGAGCACCTCGCCGAGGGTGTGGAAGTCGCCGACGTCGTTCCAGCCGAAGTCGCCGGGCACGGTCGCCACCCGGCCCGCGGTCGCCGCGCCCTCCATCACCGCGTAGTCGACGGAGATCTTCGGCAGGGTCGGCCAGACCGTGCCCAGCACGTCGTCCTGCTCGGGAGTGCCCCACGACGCGGCGATGGCGGTGATCCCGGCGTGCAGGGCCGGCTGCTGCCGGGCCAACTCGGCCAGGAACACGTCCACCCGCCAGACGAACATGCTCGCGTTCCAGAGGTGCCGGCCGGAGCGGACGTAGACCTCGGCGACCTCGGCGGCCGGCTTCTCCTTGAACTCGGCCACCGGGCGCAGCGGGCCGCCGCCCACCGGGTCGGTGGTCTCCAGGTAGCCGTAGCCGGTCTCCGGCCGGGTCGGGGTGATGCCCACCGTCATCAGCAGCCCCTGCTCGGCGCCGACGATCGCCTGCCGGACCACCTCCGCCCAACGCGCCGGATCGCCGATCAGGTGATCGGCGGCGAACGAGCCCATCACCGCCGCCGGGTCGCGCTGGGCGATCACCGCCGCCGCCAGGGCGATCGCGGCGCAGGAGTCCCGGGGCGAGGGCTCGACCAGGATGTTCTCCTCCGGCAGGCCAGCCAGTTGCCGGGCCACCGCCGTGACGTGCGCGGCCCCGGTGACCACCAGCGTGCGCTCCGGTGTGGTCAGCGGCGCGAGCCGGTCCACCGTCGCCTGGAGCAGGGAGGCCGGTGTGCCGGTCAGCGGGTGGAGGAACTTGGGATGGCCGGCCCGGGACAGCGGCCACAACCTCGTGCCACTGCCTCCCGCCGGGATGACGGCGTAGAACATCAGCACATCATGCCCGAAGCGGGCGAGCGGTCAGGTACGGTCGCGGCTACCCGCAGCGCGGGTTCAGGCGCGCGCCCGGCTCCAGGCGGCGACGTGCACCTCCGCGCTGGACTCCCAGGTGAACTCCTTGGCCCGCTCGAAACCGGCCTTGGCCAGGGCGAGCCGGCGCTGGTCGTCGTTCAGCAGGGCGGTCAGGTCGGTGGCGATCTGGTCCGGGTCCTCGCTGGTGTACGCCACCGCGTCGCCGCCCACCTCGGGCAACGACAGCCGCGGCGTGGTCAGCACCGGGGCGGCGCAGGCCATCGCCTCCAGGATCGGCAGGCCGAACCCCTCGCCGTACGACGGGTAGGCCGCGACCAGCGCGCCGCCGAGGAAGCCCGGCAGGTCGGCGTAGCGGAGGTAGCCCGGGCGGAGCAGCCGCAGGTGCGAGGGGACCTCCGCCACCGCCCGGTCGATGTCGTCGTCGTGCCCCTGACCGCCGGCGATCACGAGGGCCGGCGGGTTGTCCCGGTCGGCCACCGCGCGGGCCCAGCCGCGGATCAGGTTGGGTACGTTCTTGCGCGGCTCCTTGGCCCCGAGGAAGGCGATGTAGCTGCTGCTGCCCAGGCCGAGACGGGCCTGCACCCGGGCCTTCTCCTCGTCGCTCGGCGCGTGGAAGGCGGCCTGGTCGACCCCGTGGTACGCCACGTCGATCCGGGTCGGGTCGGCGTCCAGCAGCCGGATCAGCTCGTCCCGGGTGGCCTTGCTCGGCACGATCACCCGGTCGGCGCGGCGCAGCGAGGTCTTGATCGCGCTGCGGAAGAACGTCCGGCGGGACTTGTCGTAGTGCTCCGGCTCGGTGAAAAAGGTCGCGTCGTGCACGGTCACCGTCACCGGGCAGCCGGCCCGCAGCGGACAGGTGTAGAAGGGCGAGTGCAGCACCTCGGCGCCGACCTGCTGGGCCAGCAGCGGCAGCCCGGTCTGCTCCCAGGCGAGCCGGGCCGGGCGGTGCGCGACCGCCGCCGGGGCGGGGATGACCTCGGCTCCGGGCAGCATCCGGGTGTACCGCTCGAGGTCGGTACGGAGGCTCACCACGGCCAGGTCCACGGCGGACCCGCAGACGCCACCGAGCGCGCCGAGCAGGCCGTCGACGTATCTACCGACGCCGCCACGGTCGGCGGGGACACTCGTGGCGTCGATGAGCACGCGGGGCGGGCGGCCGGCGGTCACGGGGCGACTCCTCATGCTGGCGGTTCTGTGGGGAACAACACTGTCGGCAAGCCTACGCCGGGCGGGGCTCCCGACGCTGACTGCGACCCGACGGTACGCCGACTTGTCGTTGTCATCGAGTACGCGCCCCGACCGCGTATCGTTCGCGCCGATGGCCGACAACATTGCCCGGGTGTTCGGTGACGCGATCGCGACCGACCCCACCCGACCGCTGCTGACCTGGTACGACGACGCCACCGGCGAGCGCACCGAACTGTCCGGCGCGACCTGCGCGAACTGGGTGGCCAAGACGGCCAACCTGATCGTCGACGAGGCCGCGCTGGCGCCCGGCGACACGGCCGCCGTGCTGCTGCCCCCGCACTGGCAGACCGCCGCCGTGCTGCTGGGCTGCTGGTCGGCGAAGCTGACCGTGGTCGACACCGCCGGTGACGTGGACGTGCTCTTCGCCGCCGCGTCCCGGGTCGACGAGGCGGGCCGGTGGCCGGCCGGCGAGCGGTACGTGCTGGCGCTGGACCCGTTCGCGCTGCCGATGCGGGAGGTGCCGGCCGGCTTCACCGATTTCGTGGCGGCGGTACGCGGGCACGGCGATCACTTCACGCCGTACCCGCAGGGCGGCGAGGCGGACGGGGCGCTGCTGGCCCGCGCAGAGGCCCGGGCCGCGGAGCTCTGCCTCACCCCCGGCGACCGCCTCCTGGTCGACGTGACCGGGTATCCCGACCCGATCGACTGGCTCCTGGCCCCCCTCACCGCCGGCGCCACCCTGGTCGCCTGCGCCAACCTGGACCGGTCCCGCCTCGACTCCCGCACCGCCACGGAGAAGGTCACCCGCACCCTCACCTGAGCCCGGGCCCGCCCTCCCCCCAGGGTTCAGGGGTCGGGGTCAGGCCGGGGTGGGGTTGTCGGTGGTGGCGCGGCGTTGGGCGAAGGTGGCGAAAGCCGTGAGGGAGTCCGGGTTGGCCAGGGCGCCCTTGGCGGCTGCGCTGTCGACCGGGGTGCCGGTGAGGATCTTCTTCACCGGCACCTCCAGCTTCTTCGCGCTCAGCGTGCGCGGGACGGCGCGGACCTGGTGGATCTCGTCCGGCACGT
This sequence comes from Micromonospora sp. NPDC003776, assembly GCF_053605645.1. NCBI lineage: Bacteria > Bacillati > Actinomycetota > Actinomycetes > Micromonosporales > Micromonosporaceae > Micromonospora > Micromonospora sp. NPDC003776. The sequence continues at coordinate 6,162 of NZ_JBSGJR010000144.1, read as the reverse complement.
GCCGGGGCGACAGGGCGGTACGCAGCTCGCGGCAGATCTTCTTCCGCAGCTCGTCGTCGAGCTCGAGGCCCTCGGCGAGCACCACGAAGAGCAGCAGCTCGCCGGCCCCGCCCTCGTCGTCCTCCAGGTGCACGACCACCGAGTCGACCACCTCGTCGAGCCCCTCGACGACGGAATAGAACTCGGCGGTGCCGAGCCGGACGCCGCCCCGGTTCAGGGTGGCGTCGGAGCGGCCGGTGATCACGCAGCCGCCGCGCTCGTTGACGGTGATCCAGTCGCCGTGCCGCCAGACGCCCGGGTAGACCTCGAAGTAGGCCTCCCGGTAGCGGGTGCCCTCCGGGTCGTTCCAGAAGCCCACCGGCATGCTCGGCATCGGCTCGGTGATCACCAGCTCGCCCAGCTCCCCGATGACCGGGGTGCCGTCGGCCGAGCGGGCCTCGACCTTGGCCCCGAGCGCCCGGCAGGTGATCTCCCCGGCGTGCACCGGCAGCAGCGGCACGCCGCCGACGAACCCGGTGCAGACGTCCGTGCCGCCGGACAGCGACTGGAGCTGGAGGGTGTCGCTGACGTTCTCGTACACCCAGGTGAAGCCCTCGGCGGGCAGCGGCGCCCCGGTCGAGCCGACCCCGCGCAGCGCGGAGAGGTCGGCGATCGCCTTCGGCACCAGGTTGGCCTTGCGGCAGGCCAGCAGGAACGGCGCGGAGGTGCCGAAGTAGGTCGTGCCGGTCTCGGCCGCCAGTCGCCAGAGCGTGCCCAGGTCCGGGTGGCCCGGGTTGCCGTCGAACAGCACGATGGCGGCGCCCACCGCCGGCCCGGAGACCAGGAAGTTCCACATCATCCAGCCGGTGGTGGTGAACCAGAAGAACCGGTCGGACGGGCCCAGGTCGTGGTGCAGGGCCAGCATCTTCAGGTGCTCCAGCAGGATGCCGCCGTGGCCGTGCACGATCGGCTTCGGCAGGCCGGTGGTGCCGGAGGAGTAGAGCACGTAGAGCGGGTGGTCGAACGGCACCGGGGCGAAGCTCAGCGGCTCGTCGGTCTCCGCCGCCAGCTCCGCCCAGGAGATCGCACCCTCGGGCGCCTCCCCGGCCGGGTCGAGGTACGCGATGCTCACGGTGTGCGCCAGCGACGGCAGGGCGGCCCGGATGGCGGCCACCTCGCCCCGCCGGTCGACCGGCTTGTCGCCGTACCGGTAGCCGTCCACGGCGACCAGCACCTTCGGCTCGATCTGCTGCCACCGGTCGGTCACGCTGCGGGTGCCGAACTCGGGAGCGCAGGAGGAGAAGATCGCCCCCAGGCTGGCCGTGGCCAGCAGCAGCACGAACGTCTCCGGGATGTTCGGCGCGTACGCGGCCACCCGGTCGCCCGGGCCGACGCCGAGCCGGCGCAGCCCGGCCGCCACCCGGCGGACCTGCTCGCGCAACTGCGCGGCGGTCAGCGTCTCGGGCGCGCGGGTCTGCCCGTGCGCGATCACCACCGGGTCGTCGTCGCCCCGGCCCGGCATCCGCAGCACGTTCTCGGCGTAGTTGAGGGTCGCGCCGGGGAACCACCGGGTGCCCGGCATGGCCCGGCCGGCGAGCGTGGCGGTCGGCGGCGTGTGCGCGACCACGTCGAAGTAGTCCCAGATCGACTGCCAGAAGACGTCCAGGTCGGTCACCGACCAGCGCCACAGCGCGTCGTAGTCGGCGAACTCCAGCCCCCGGTGCTCGGCCAGCCAGCGCAGGTAGTCGCCGATCCGGGACCGCTCACGCACGTCGGCCGGCGGCGTCCACAGCACGTCACCCACTGTCTCCACCCTCCCTGAGGCCCCGTCACGACACTGTGCATGGGCCGTGGCGCCATCTTGCCCTACCTCGCCTGGCCATTGTCCGCACCGGGTGCCGTTGAGGGGGCGTGGCCGGCCCACACCCCGCACCCGGATGTTGTGTGGTCCGGCTGCAAGGAAGGGCCCCTTGTTAACGCCTGGTGAGGGTGAAGGGCCCCTTCCTCACACCTCAGCCGGCGCGGTGCGCCTGGATGGCGCGGCGGCGGGCGAGCCGGTGGGCGCGGCGGATCTCCGCCTCCCGGTAGCGCCGCTCGTCGTCCGGGGTCTCCGGCAGCACCGGCCGCACCGGGCGGGGCGAGCCGCCCACGTCCACCCCGACGAAGACCAGGTACGCGGTGGCCACCCGGACCGGCTCGTCCTCGGCCGAGTCCCAGCGCTCGGCGACCACCTTCACCCCCACCTCCATGGAGGTGTGCCCGGTCCAGTTGACCTGGGCGTGCGCGTGCACCAGGTCACCCACCCGGACCGGCTCGGAGAAGACGATCTCGTCGATGGAGGCGGTGACCGCGGTGCCCCCGCTGTGCCGGGCGGCGGCCGCCCCGGCGACGTCGTCGACGAACTTCATCAGTACCCCACCGTGCACGGTCCCGTACAGATTGACATCGACAGCGGTCATGATGCGACTCAGCGTGACCCGCGAGTACGAGGTCGGCTTGCCCTGCGGGGCGGAGGGGTGCTCTGTCATGTCGAAAACGGTACGGTGCGCGGATGCGACATCTCTGGAGCTTCCTCGCCGGGTTGGTGGTGGCGCCCGTCACCTGGGTGCTCATCACTCTCGGTCAGGACGGATCTGGACGCACCGTGCACCGCTGGGTGGAACTCGGTACGTACAGCACGCCCAACCTGATCGAGCCGGCCGTCTATCTGGGCGTCGCCGGCATCCTGCTCGGCCTGCTCGCCACGCTGCGCTTCTCACCGCTCGGCCCACTGGTGGCCGGGCTGCTGCTGGCCCTCCCGTACCTCGGGATGTTCGTCGCGCCGTTCGCCGTTCGTGACCGGGTCCCCGAGGGCTGGAAGATGCTCGGCGACCCGCTGCCGCTGCGCCAGCCGTTGGAGAACGGCACGCTGTTCCTGATCGGCGTGCTGCTGCTGATGGCCGTGTTCAGCGCGCAGCGCTGGCGGCAGTGGCCCGGGCAGCCGGCCGAGGCGGAGCTGACCCCGGCCGACACGTCGGTCGACACCCCCCAGTCGTTCGGCGACTGGCCGCCGAGCGACGCGACGAAGGACACTGCCCCGCTCAGCCTGGGCTATCCCGACCCCACCCCCACCGAACCCCTGCCCCGCCGCACCGGCGGCGAGTCGCCGTGGTCCGCGCCTCCGCGGGCGGCCGGCCGACCGGAGGGCACCAGCGAGATCCGTTGACCGCCGCGGGCGGGCCGGCACCCCGGCCCGCCCGCCCGATCGGGCCGTCGTCCGGCTCAGCCCTTGAGCAGCTGGCGGGCCATGACGATGCGCTGCACCTGGTTGGTGCCCTCGTAGATCTGCGTGATCTTGGCGTCCCGCATCATCCGCTCGACCGGGTAGTCGCGGGTGTAGCCGTACCCGCCCAGGAGCTGCACCGCGTCGGTGGTGATCTCCATGGCGGCGTCCGAGGCGAAGCACTTGGCGGCGGCGCCGAAGTAGGTCAGGTCCGCGTCGCCCCGCTCCGACTTGCCGGCCGCGGCGTAGGTGAGCTGGCGGGCCGCCTCCAGCTTCATGCCCATGTCGGCGAGCATGAACTGGATGCCCTGGAAGTCGGCGACCGGCTTGCCGAACTGCTTGCGCTCCTGGATGTACCCCTTGGCGTAGTCCAGCGCGCCCTGCGCGATGCCGACCGCCTGGGCGGCGATGGTGACCCGGGTGTGGTCCAGGGTGCGCATGGCGGTGGCGAAGCCGGTGCCCTCGGCGCCGATCATGCGGTCGGCCGGGATGCGCACGTTGTCGAAGTAGACCTCGCGGGTGGGCGAGCCCTTGATGCCCAGCTTCTTCTCCGGGGCGCCGAAGCTGACCCCGGCGTCGGACTTCTCGACCACGAAGGCGGAGATGCCCCTGGAGCGCGCTGTGGGATCGGTCACAGCGAAGACCGTGTAGTACTCGGAGACGCCGGCGTTGGTGATCCACCGCTTCACGCCGTTGAGCACCCAGTGGTCGCCGTCCCGGACCGCCTTGGTGGTCATCGAGGCGGCGTCGCTGCCCGCCTCCGGCTCCGAGAGGCAGTACGAGAACATCGCGTCCCCGGCGGCGACCGGGGTCAGGTACTTCCGCTTCAGCTCCTCCGAGCCGGCCAGCAGCAGCGGCATGGTGCCGAGCTTGTTCACGGCCGGGATCAGGGAGGACGAGGCGCAGGCCCGGGCCACTTCCTCGATCACGATCGCGGTGGCCAGGGCGTCCGCGCCCGCGCCGCCGTACTCGACGGGGATGTGCGGGGCGTGGAAGTCGGCGGCCCGCAACGCGTCGTACGACGCCTTCGGGAACTCACCCGTCTCGTCCGCCTCAGCGGCGTGCGGAGCCACCTTGGCCGCACAGACCTCACGCACCGCTTCCCGGATCGCCTCATGCTCCTCCGGCAACCGGTAGACGTCGAACGACTCCTCTGCGGCCATCGGCCCCTCCCCTTCACCGCTAAGATGCGCGCAGTCCGTGGCGCCCGGAGGCCGCCGGCTGCCGCAGACTGAAGGATAGCCACCAGGGTTCAGCCGGACCTTACCGGCGGGTAGTCTCGCGCACGAGCGGCGTCGACATGGCACAACTACCCTCACACCTGGACGACAGTGGTCCCCTCGGTGCCCGGCCATGGCGCCGGCCGATTGCGACGCAACGAAGCGCCGCCAGTGCGAGCGGAGAAGACAGGCGTGACGATCCCCTACCCGAACATCCAGCCGGTGCCGGCCATCGCGGCCGTGACCCCGCCCTCGGGCGCGGCCCGGCCCCGCGTCACCTTCCTCGGCACCGGATACCTCGGCGCGACGTACGCCATCTGCTACGCCGAGCTCGGCTACGAGGTGCTCGGCTTCGACGTCGACACGGACAAGATCGCCAAGCTGAACGCCGGCGAGGTGCCGATCCACGAGCCGGGCCTGGACGAGCTGCTGCGGCGCAACCTGGCCGCCGGCCGGCTGCGGTTCAGCACCGACATCCAGGAGACCGCCGACTTCGGCGACGTGCACTTCATCTGCGTCGGCACCCCCCAGCGGGCCGACGGCATGGGCGCCGACCTGTCGTACGTCGAGGCGTCGGTGACCAGCCTGGCCCAGCACCTCACCCGCAAGGCGCTGATCGTCGGCAAGTCCACCGTCCCGGTCGGCACCGCGGAGTGGGTGGAACAGCTCGTCGGCAAGCACACCCCCGCCGACCTCGGCGTCGAGGTGGCGTGGAGCCCCGAGTTCCTCCAGGAGGGCTTCGCCGTCGACGACGTGCTGCGGCCCAACCGGATCGTCGTCGGCGTCAAGAGCGAGTGGGCCAACGGCATGCTCTACGCCGCCCACAAGGGCGTCTTCGATCTGGCCGCCACCGAGGACCGCGAGGTGCCCCTGGTGGTCACCGACTTCGCCACCGCCGAGCTGGTCAAGGTGGCCGCGAACGCCTTCCTGGCCACCAAGATCTCCTTCATCAACGCGATGGCCGAGGTCTGCGAGGCCGCCGGCGGCGACGTCACCCAGCTGGCCCGCTCCATCGGGTACGACCCCCGGATCGGCAACCGGTTCCTGCAGGCCGGCCTCGGCTTCGGCGGCGCCTGCCTGCCCAAGGACATCCGGGCGTTCCAGGCCCGTGCCCAGGAGCTCGGCGCCGGTGAGGCGCTGCGCTTCCTGCACGAGGTCGACCTGATCAACCTGCGCCGGCGTACCCGGGTGGTGCAGCTCGCCGCCGACCTGCTCGGCCGCCGGTCCGGTCCGGCCGGACCCGACCTCTCCGGCACCCGGATCGCCGTGCTCGGAGCCACCTTCAAGCCCAACACCGACGACGTCCGCGACGCCCCGGCCCTCGCCGTCGCCGCGCTGCTCGGCAAGGCCGGCGCCGAGGTGCACGTCTTCGACCCGCAAGGCATGGAGAACGCCCGCCGGGCGGTGCCCGACCTGACGTACGAGGCGACCATGACCGACGCGGTCCGCGACGCCGACCTGGTCTGCGTGCTCACCGAGTGGGCCGATTTCCGCAACGCCGACCCGGTCGCGCTGGGTGAGCTGGTCAACGGCCGCAAGGTGGTCGACGGCCGCAACTGCCTGGACTCCACCCTGTGGACCCAGGCCGGCTGGGAGTACCGCGGCATGGGCCGCCCCTGACCTGCTGACGCACCGGACGGGCCGGTGACGCCCACCGTGCCCGCGCCGCTGCGTACCCTCGCCCTGCTCACCACCGTGGTG
>NZ_JBSGJR010000143.1:0-12760 GCF_053605645.1 Micromonospora sp. NPDC003776 | reverse complement strand
GTCGGCGCGGCACCGACGCCGGCCGACCCCAGTCCCACGCCGGGCCCGGCCGGCGCGCCGCCGGCCGACCGGCCGACCGCGCCATCCCCGGCCCCCACCGGCCCGCCGTCTCCCCCGACGGGCGAGCCGGCACCACCGACCACCCCCGCACCGACGACGCCCGCGCCGACCGGCCTCGACCCGATAACGAGCGTCCTTGACCTCGTACCGGGGGCGCTCCGATGACCCTCACGAGCCGTCGCGCCACCGGCCGCCGCGGGGGCGGCCGGGCCTCGCGCACCGGCCGGTTCATCTGCGCGTCCCTGGTCCTGGTGGTCGTCTGCGTGCTGCTGGTGGAGGCGTACGCCAACGCCCGCTTCCGACCCGACCAGGTACGCGACGAGCAGGACCAGTTCACCGTCCCGGCGGCCGTCCTGGACGGCGGTCCGGTCCTGGACGCCCGGGGCGCAGAGCCGCACTCCTACCGGCTGCCGCCCCGGACCATCGCCCTGACCTTCGACGACGGGCCGGACCCGACCTGGACCCCGCGGATCCTCGACGTGCTCCACCGGCACCACACCCCGGCCACCTTCTTCGTGATCGGCGCACAGGTGGCCCGCCACCCGGACCTGGCCCGGCGGGCCGTCGCAGAGGGACACGAGCTGGGCGTGCACACCTTCACCCACCCGGACGTGACCATGCTGTCCGGCTGGCGGCAACGGATGGAGTACGCCCAGACCCAGATGACGATCGTCGACGCGGCCGGGGTCCGGACGAGCCTGCTGCGCTTCCCGTACTCGTCGGTGCCCAGCGCCGTCGACGACGCCAACTGGCCGGCCATCCGCGCGGCCGCCCGGCTCGGCTACCTGACCGTGGTCAACGACCTGGACAGCGAGGACTGGGCCCGGCCCGGGGTGGACGCGATCGTGCGGAACATGACCCCGGCCGGGGACGCGGGCGCCGTGGTGCTGCTGCACGACGCCGGCGGGAACCGGGCCGAGACGGTCGCCGCCCTGGACCGCTTCATCCCCCTGATGCGCTCGCGCGGCTACACCTTCACCACGGTCAGCGGAGGCGTGACCGCCGCCCGGTTGGGCGCTCCCGCCGTCATCGGCAACGTCCCGGCCTCGACCGTCGAGCGCTGGCGGGCCGCGCCCGTCCGCTGGGCGATCCGGGTGGCGGACCTGACCCTGCGCGTCCTGGCCGTGCTGTTCGTGACGGTCGGGGCGCTCATCCTGCTCCGTACGCTACTGCTGCTCCTGCTCGCCTACCGACTCGCGCGCCGCAGGCGGGTGCACCGGTGGCCCTGGGGGGTGACGACCGCGCCGGTGTCGGTGATCGTGCCCGCCTACAACGAACAGGCCGGCATCGTCGCCACCGTCCGCTCACTGGCGGCCAACGACCATCCGGGCATCGAGGTGATCGTGGTCGACGACGGGTCGACCGACGGCACCGCCGACCTCGTCGAGTCGCTGGGCCTCGACGGCGTCCGGGTGATCCGCAAGCCCAACGGCGGCAAGGCGACCGCGCTCAACACCGGCATCCTGTACGCCTCGCACGACATCATCGTGACCGTCGACGCGGACACCATCTTCGAACCCGACGCGATCCGCCGGCTGATCGAGCCCTTCACCGATCCCCGGATCGGCGCGGTGGCCGGCAACGTGAAGGTCGCCAACCGGCACCGGCTGCTCGGCCAGTGGCAGCACATCGAGTACGTCATCGGGTTCAGCCTGGATCGCCGGTTCTACGAGATGCTGGGCTGCATCCCGACGGTGCCCGGCGCGATCGCGGCGTTCCGCCGGCGGGCCCTGACCATGGTCGGCGGGCTCAGCGGCGACACCCTGGCCGAGGACACCGACGTCACCATGGCGGTGCTGCGCGCCGGGTGGCACGTGGTGTACCACGACCGCGCCCGCGCCTGGACGGAGGCGCCCGCCTCCGTGGGTGACCTGTGGCGGCAGCGCTCCCGCTGGAGCTACGGCACCATGCAGGCGATGTGGAAGCACCGCGGCGCGGTGTTCGACCGGGGCGCCTCCGGTCGGTTCGGCCGGTTCGGCCTGCCCGTCGTGGCCCTGTTCGGTGTCGTGCTGCCCCTGCTCGGCCCGGTGATCGACCTGCTCGCCGTGTACGGCCTGTTCTTCATGGACACGACGAAGACGGCGGTGGCCTGGGGCTTGATGCTGCTGGTGCAGGTGCTGACCGCGGCCGTGGCCTTCCGGCTCGACCGGGAACCCCTGCGGCCCCTGCTCGCGCTGCCGGTCCAGCAGCTCGCCTACCGCCAACTGATGTACCTGGTGCTGGCCCGGTCGGTGGTGACCGCGCTGACCGGCGTCCGGCTGGGCTGGCGCCGGGTCAAGCGCGCCGGCGACACGGGGCACGACACTCCCGTCGGGCCACCGGCCGCCGGCGGCGGCCGGGACCGCTGGTTCGACACGCTGCGGGCGCTGGCGTTGGCCCGGGTCATCGCGTACCACATGTTCGGCGCGGCCTGGCTGAGCTTCGCCTTCCCCGCGATGGGGGTGATGTTCGCGTTGGGCGGCTCGCTGATGGCCGCCTCCCTGGACCGCACCCCGCAACGCGCGGTCAGCGGCCGGCTGCGGCGCCTGCTGCCCGGCCTCTGGGCGTTGGGCATCGTGCTGGTGCCGCTGATGCTCTGGCACGGCTGGTCCGACCGGCCGGCCTGGCCGGCTCTGCTGAGCTGGCTGGTCCCGCTGCTGCAGCCGCCGGGCAGCCAGTGGGCGGCGGACGTCACGGGCGTGCTCTGGTACCTGGTGACGTACCTCTGGTTCGTCCTGCTGTCGCCCGCGGCGCTCGCGCTGTACCGGCGCTGGCCGGTGTGGTCGCTGCTCGTCCCGCTGGCCGGGGTGGTCTTCCTGCAGACCGCCGCGCCGTCGCTGGCCGGCCCGGTCGACTCGGTGCTGACCGACGTGGCGACCTTCGGCGCCTGCTGGCTGCTGGGCTTCGCGCACCGTGACGGCCGGCTGCGGCGGCTGCCGCTGCGGTCCCTGCTGGCGCTGGCCGCGCTGTGCCTGGCGGTCGCTCTCGGCTGGCTCGCCACCCACCGGGGCGGAGGGCTCGACCTCAACGACATCCCGGTAGCGCAGGCGTTCTGGTCGCTGGGCGTCGTCCTGGTGCTGCTGCGGATCGCGCCACCGATGGGCTGGCTGCGCCGGGCCCGGCCGCTCGACCGGCTGGTGACCGGGCTGAACAGCCGCGCCCTGACCATCTACCTGTGGCACAACGCGGCCATCGCGGTCTGCTTCCCCGTCGGCGACCTGCTCGGGTTCTGGCGGGTCGGCACGTGGGGCTACCTGACCGTCGCCCTGGTGATCCTCGGCGGCGTGGTGCTCGCCCTGGGCTGGATCGAGGACCTCAGCGCCCGGCGTCCGCCGCGCCTGCTGCCCTGGCCGCGCCTGGCCCGGGCGGTCCCGTCGGCGCCCACGTCGCCCGACCCGGCCCCGGCCGCACCGCAGGCGATGGCGGGAAGGTGAGAGGTGAACGCTAGACACACCGGTAGAAATAGTCATAACTCGGCAATCTTCGTCATACAGTTCTCTCACCACAGCGGGCGATCCCGGGCCAGCCCGACGGACGCGCCCACGAGCGTCGTGCCACACGCCACGCCGCCGCCCGACTCCGGACGTCCACCGGAATCGACCACGTTGCGGCCGGCGGAAAGCCGGTGATTGGGGTGATCACCGCGGCCGGCACGGGCCGCGCCCTCCTACGGGCCCGTGCCGGCCACCCCGCCACCACCATCCGACCCGGCACACCGGGACGAGAGGAGACGAGAACGAGATGTGGCGTCCGCCGACACCCGTCGAGCAGGAGCTGTGGAACGCCGTGGCCGCGGGAGTCCGCGCGGCCAACCAGGCCGACCGCGACGGCTTCCAGGCCGCCGTACGCCGCCTGTCCCGACTGCCCCGCCCCTGGACCGCGCAGGTGCTCCAGCACACCGCCGACCTGCTGGTCGAGGAGTGGGACCCGGACGGCCGGTATCCCTGGGCCCTGCTGACCGCGCAGCTGGACCACGTCACCGGGTGGCTGCCCGAGGCCGACCCCCGGCTGCTGGGCGCCCTGCTGGCCGGCGGCGGGCCGGCCACCCACGGCGCAGCGGACCACACCGCCGAGCTCCGACTGCGCCTGTTGCTGGTCGCCCTGCTGGCGAACGTCGCCCGGGTCGGCGTGGGCGCCTTCGTCGACGTGGCGCTGGCCGCGAGCAGCTCGCGCACCCCGCGCCGGCTCTCCGGAGCCGTCCCGCACTCCCGCCCGGGCCGCTGACCCTGCACTACGCTCTCCGGGTGCTGTCCCAGGTGCGCGGACTCTCCCGGCACTTCACCGAGGAGTCGTTGCGGGCGTACCTGCTGAGGCGGTCGGTACGCCGGCCGAGCGGGTGCCTGATCGTCCGCGGTTACGGCGACCGCCGGGGCGTCCACCAGAAGCTCGCCGGGCGAGCCTGGGCGCACGTGGCCGCGTACGCCGTCCTCGTCGGCGGTTACCGGCCGGACCTCGACGTCCACCACGAGTGCGGCGTGCCCGACTGCATCGAGCCGACCCACCTCCGCCAGATCAGCCGGGCCGAGACCTGCCGACAGCGCCGGCAACAGCCCCACTGCCGTAACGGCCACGACCGTGAGGTGGACCCGGCAACCGGCCGCTACCGCCAGGGCTGCCGGCGCTGCGCCAGCGACGCGCAGAAGCGGTGGCGCGACCGCCAGTCCGCGCAGGTCGCCGCGGCCCGGGGGGCGCACGGCCGCTGAGACTTCTCGTGAAGCTGTCAGTGCTTGATTCTCAGGGCAACATCAGTTTCTTTCTCACCGAGTGTCAGTCTCCCGGGTCCGGTCGATCGACGACCTCAATTGGACTGACGTCCCGCGGTTGCCGTCAGATGGTGCGGGAGCTGACCCGTTACGGGGTGCCGCCGGAATCGAGGTGGTGTTCGGCCCGGTGGTCGTTGCGCTCCCCTTCGACGGCGAGGACGACGCGGTGCGGCTGGCCAACGACAGCCGGTACGGGCGCGCCTCGTCGGTCTGGCTCCCACGACCTATCTCGTGCCGTGCGGGTCAGCCAGCGACTCGACGTCGACGTCACCTGAATCAGCGATTACCTGCCGATCGCATCCAGAGGCACCGCACGGCGACGCGGAGGGCTCCGGCTTCGGCAAGTACATGAGCCAGGAGTCGGTCGCGGAGCACTGGGTCACCCTGCACCTCATGATCAAGCAGGCGGCGCCCGCCGACCGCGACTCCTTCCGGCCGGCCTGAGTCAGGGCACGGTGGCGCCCTTTACAGGCGGAAGATCCGAACCACCAGCCCGGTGTCGTGCATGGTGTGCGGCGCGACGGCGTGGTACGCCCAGGCATGCACCCACGCGTTGCCGGTCCGTACCGTCAACCACGTCTTGAACGCACCGGGCAGGGCGTAGATGAGCAACACGAACAGGATCGTCAGCACGGAGTCGCGCGCCGATTCGTACCGTCCCCAACCCTCGAGCGCGTGCAGTGCCGCGTAGGTGAGACCGCCGAGGACCAGCGTCCCAGTCGTGGAGCCGGTGAGCCGCGCATACCGGGGTACGAGGAGGCCCTGCACGAACACGACGGTGGGCAGGACGGTGCCGGCCAGGTAGAGCACGAACGTCAACGGTGCGCCGATCGCAATCTGACGGGCCGTCAGCCCGGAGAACGCGTGGCCGAGCACCACCCACTGGGCGAGCGACTCAAGAACCAGGACGACCAGGATGAGCACCGTGTCCCCACGGCGATCCGCCGAGCGGAGGCAGAGCTGGCGCGCGGTGTATCGCCGGCGGAACCACAAAAACGGCAGCAGCGCGTAGGCCAGACCGTTGTACGAGGCCCAGCCGATCGCCTCGGCCGGACGTACGGTGTCGGTTGTGCCGACCAGAGTGCCGGCGAGGTGGAAGCCGATCGGGTGCCAGTCGAGTACCCGGGCGAGGAGCAGGCCGCCGAGCTGGGCGAGGACGCCGTACGCGACGAGCAGCCAGATCTCGCGGTAGGCGGCGGAGCGCGAGGGGATGCGCTCTGCGATCGCCGGGTCCGACCGTCGGCGGGTGAGTGCGTACACCACGGCGGCCAGCAGTAGCAGTTCGACGAGGGTGAGCTGAGCGGCGGTCACCTGGCCCGGCCCTGACGGCGAGTCACGGTGTGCCGGCCACTGGAAGGGCAGGTGCTTGGGCGCGAGCAGCAGAGTGGCTCCGTTGACGGCAACCCAGGCGACAACCGCGGCAGCCAGCCAAACCCGTTCTCGGCGTGGCATCCATTCCTCCCCAGCTTTATAGCACAGTCGTGTCAGAAAAGCACCGTAGCACGGCTGTGCTATAAAGGCGAAGTGCCAAAGGTGGTGGACGCGGAGGCCCGTCGCACGGAACTCGCGGAAGCGGTGTGGCGGGTCATCATGCGCGACGGGCTGGAACAGGCATCGGTGCGTAACGTGGCGCGCGAGGCCGGGCTGTCCATGGGATCGCTACGGCACTACTTTGCGACCCAGGCCGAGCTGCTCGGCTTCGCGCTGCGGCTGGTGGGCGAGCGGATCGAGGCCCGGGTCCAGGCCGTGGACCCCACCGGGGACCAACGACGCGTGGTGCTCGCGATGATCGACGAGATGCTGCCGTGGGACCGGCAGCGGCGCGGCGAATGCGAGGTGTGGTTGGCGTTCACCGCTCGCGCGGTCGTCGAACCGGGCCTTGCCAGTCTTCGCAAGGAGATCGACACGCGCCTCGCCGAGGCGTTCCAGATGATGATCGGGCGATTGGCCGACGGTGGCATGCTGCGACCTGAGCTGGATCACAGGGTCGAGGCTGAGCGGCTGTACGCGCTCGTCGACGGGGTAATCCTGCACGCCCTCGTACGGCCCGGACGGATGTCGAGCGCGGCCGGCAGGGCCGTCGTCGCCACGCATCTTGCGCAGATCGCGCCCGGCGAGGGAGCGCCTGCTCGCCGCCTTCCATGATCGACGGAGCCGTGCCCGCACCGCGCTGACCACTGCCGCCACTGAGCCATCCTGCTTTTCGGGAGCTCCTTGATCATGGCCTGATGGCCGTGCGGAGGAAAGCGTCTGTGGCAGCATCGGACAAATGCCCCGACGCGCTACGTCAGCGCGCCGTACGCTTGTATCGCGAGTCGGACGCGAAGCAGGTGACCGGCGCTTGGCGCTCGACGTTGGGTAAGCAACGCTCTTCAAGGCATCGATCATCTGGCCCGGGCAGGCGCGGGTCAGGCCGTCGGGGTGAACCGCGCCGGCCAGGTCTCACTCCTCGGCCCACATCCCGGGCAAGCGGGCCCGCACCAGCTCGATCAGACCCGGGTCGACCTAACCGCACTAACCGCGATGCTTCAGCGCAGGGCAGTCCTCTACGCCTGAACCGCAGCAGTACCCACGTCAAGCTCAGCGTCCGGCCCGATGTTGAACGACATGTGATCTTCGGTCGGTACGACACCGATTTTCAGTGATCGATCACTGGTCATGGTTGGCCGCGCAGGTGGTGTCGGAGTCCGAGGTCGTCTGCACTACGTCGATTGAGAGCCGGGCGGCGTGGGCGCGTTGGTGATCTTGGCCGCCTGGGCGTCGAGGTAGCGCTTCTCGGGAAGGCTCGTCGCGTAGCGGGCCGCGGTGCGGTAGCTGGCCCGGGCGTCTTGCCGCCGATTGGCCATCTCGAGCAGATGGGCGCGTACGGAATGGAGCCGGTGATGGCGCGCCATCCGGTCGTCGGCTTCTAGGCTGGTGATGATGTCAAGGCCGGCATCGGGGCCATGGACCATGGCGACGGCGACGCTTCTGCTAAGGGTCGCCATCGGGTTGGGTGAGACCTGTTCAAGCAGCTCGTAGAGGGCGAGGATCTGCGGCCAGTCGGTGTCTTCGACCCGTCGGGCTTCGTCATGGACAGCGGCGATCGCCGCTTGGATCTGGTACGGCCCGAGCTGACGAGTGCGGGACAACGTTTCGGTGACGAGTGGGATGCCTTCGGCGATGAGGCTCTGGTCCCAGCGGCTACGGTCCTGCTCAGGCAGCGGAACGAGCGAGCCGTCGTCGCCAGTGCGGGCGTCGCGGCGTGCTTCGGTCAGCAGCATCAGCGCCAGTAGTCCGGCCACCTCACCGTCGTCGGGAAGCAGCCGATGTAGTAGACGGGTCAGGCGCACCGCCTCGCCGGTCAGGTCATGGCGCTGTAGTTGGGGGCCGAAGGTGACGGTGTAGCCCTCGTTAAACATCAGGTAGAGGACGTGCAGCACCGCCTTTAGTCGTTCGGGACGTTCGGCCTCCGGCGGCAGCTGGAACGTCGCACCCGCCTTGCGGATGCTCTGCTTGGCCCGGCTGATGCGCTGTGCCATGGTCGCTTCGGGAACGAAGAAGGCGTGGGCGATGTCGGCGGTGCTCAGTCCGCCGACCGCCCGCAATGTCAACGCGATCTGCGACGGCGGCGACAGTGACGGGTGACAGCACAGGAACAACAGCGTCAGGCTGTCATCGTGCTCGTTGCCAGGCGGCTGATCGGCGGCGGCCGCCACGAGTAGGGACGGCGGGGTGGCGAGCAGGTCTGCGTCCTCACGCCGTCGACGCGCGGCGTCGCTGCGTACCCAGTCGGTGAACCGGCGTGTGGCGACGGTGACCAGCCACCCGTACGGGTTCTCGGGCACGCCCTGCTCGGGCCATTGCGTGGCGGCGGCGAGCAGCGCCTCCTGGACGGCGTCCTCAGCGAAGTCGAACCGCCCGAAGCGGCGCATGAGCGCGCCGAGGACCTGCGGCGCCAGGTGGCGCAGCAGGTCCTCGAGTGGTTCCTTGCCGCTCAAATCTCGTTCCCGGTGGCCTCGTGCAGGATCGGCCAGACCTCGACCGCGTTGAACGAGGCGAACGGCAGTTCAGCGGCGATGTCCAAGGCGCGCTGCTCGCTTTCCACATCGATCAGGTACCAGCTGGCCAGGTACTCCTTGGCTTCCAGGTAAGGGCCGTCGGTTACGGCCGGCGCCCCGTTTCGCACCCGCACCGTCTTCGCCTGTGCCGCGTCGGCGTTTCCGTACGCGCCCAGCAACTCGCCGGTCTCCTTGAACTTGCGGTTGAACGCCTCCTGCTCGGCGATGGCCTTCTGGAACTCCTCGACCGAGAACGACTCCCACAGCTCCTGGTTGCCGTAGATGGTGATCATGTACTTCATGGTCGGCTTCCTTCCTCGACGAGCGTCCCCCGCTGGGCGCCCTTCGCTGGCTGGTCGGAGCCGACGGGTACACCTCGACATCCTCGACCAAGATTTTTTCACGCTGACTTCCCGACGCTCCCGCTGGCGTGGTCTTCGCAGGTAGACGCGACGGATGAAGTCCACGCCGAGAGCCCGTGCCGAGAACTTTGACGGACGTGTCGAGGTTCGTACACCTGCCGCCGCGACACCCCCAGCCCCACCGCGGCCACATCCGCGGCCACGTGCCCGACCGTCGCGCCGGTGGCCAGCCAGCCGATCACCTCGGCCCGGCGCACCGCCAGGTCCCAGACCTCCGCAGGCGTGGCCAGCACACCCCGCTCGAGTAGCACCGGTTCATCGACCATGCCCAGGCCCTCACTGTCGTGCGCAGGAGTATGGAGCACATCGACCGTAGTGCACACGAGTCCAGGCCAGCGGAAAATTCACCCTCTCGTGCACGACGCCTGGTCACGACCATCGGATCGTGCAGAGAACCTCGGACTCCGACATTTCGATCTTGTCCGGGACGATCGTTTCTCGGACAGTCCCCAAAGTGCCCCTTGAGGCCCCGCCCCCGCTTACATCTGAGAGCCCCTTCCGGTCAGGCCCTTGGGGAGGAATCGCCGAACCGATCTTCCTCAACTCCAAAGATCGAGCCACTGAAGATCGGTGACGCGCGTACTGAAGGGCGGTGTCGCCCCTACTGAACGCCCGCGTCACCGGCCGCTGAAGTGCGGCTGGCGCTCAACAGTAGCCGCGGGCCGTTCCGTCGCCACCGGCACACCAGCCTGACTCATGATGCACAAGAACTGTCATTATGATGTAGTGCCGTTCTGTCCTCTTTGTCCGACGTATTTGCTGCATTGCTGTTACCGGTAATCCGTTAATCGGGTTGGCGCGCCACCCGGCGCGGGTCACCGCGGTCGCGGTCGTGCCGGAGAACAGTGATGGTTCGGAATCCGTAGGATGTGGCCTGTGGGGTGGAACGCGCTCGGGCAGTGGGGCGAAGACGCCGCTCGCATTGAACCGCTCACCGGCGGGGTGGCCAATGACGTGTGGAGCGTGCGCGTCGACGGGCACCTCGCGGTCGGTCGTCTCGGCAGCAGGAGCGACGCTGATCTGGCGTGGGAGACCGCGCTCCTCCAACACCTCGACCGTGAAGGTCTGACCGTGCCGGTGCCGATCCCGACCAGGGACGGCCGGCTGTTCGCCGACGGTCTGGTGGTGATGACCTACCTGGAGGGCGGACCGCCCGAGACGCAGGCCGACTGGCGCCGCGTGGCCGGCACCCTCCGTGAGCTGCATCGGTCGACGCGGGGCTGGCCGCAGCGCCCCGGCTGGCGATCCTCGACCGACCTCCTACACGCCGAGACCGGGACGAGAATCGACCTCGGCGCGATGCCCCCGGAGGGCGTTGCTCGATGCCGGGCAGCGTGGGCGCGGCTCAGCGGACGTCAGACATGCGTCGTCCACGGCGACCCCAACAACCTGGGCAACGTCCGGATGACCGCGAATCAGGTCGCGCTGATCGACTGGGACGAGTCGCACGTCGACGTCCCCGACCTCGATCTCGTGCTGCCCGACAACGCCGCCGGCCTCGACGCCGGCGCGTACGACATCGCCGCGCAGGCGTCGGCCGCGTGGGAAGCCGCTGTCTGCTGGGACGACGAGTACGCAGTCAAGCGGCTCGCGGAGGTCCGCGCGGTCTGAGAACGCGTTCGAGGAATGCGTTCGGAATCGTGATCACCTGGCGGGGAAAGAACTGGACGGGGCGATGCTTCCGCTTGTAGCTTGCAGTTGCCCGTGACCCCGCCCGAGGAGGTGAGACCCATGAACGATGTATCGAAGTGGGTGCTCCCCCTTCCCGTCACGGTCGGGCGATTGCGGTAGGTGTCGCCGGGAGCGCCTCGCCAGCCAGGCACTCCTGAAAGGCAACACCTATGCACTCTCCGCAGTTCACCGCCGAGCCGTCGTCGACCGAGACGGTCGAGCGCGACGTCCCCGGGCTCCCCGCGCCGGCCTCCGCCACCGATCCGGCGCCCCTCATGTTCGACGTGATCATTGCCGGGTGCGGACCGACCGGCGCGATGCTGGCCGCCGAACTACGGCTGCACGATGTGCGGGTACTCGTCCTGGAGAAGGAAACCGAGCCCGTGTCGTTCGTCCGCATCGTCGGTCTCCACATCCGCAGCATCGAGCTGATGGCGATGCGCGGGCTGCTGGAGCGCATTCTCGAACGCGGAAGACGCCGCCCGGCCGGCGGCTTCTTCGCCGCCATCAACAAGCCCGCGCCCGAGGGCCTGGATTCCGCGCACGCCTATCTGCTGGGCATCCCGCAGCCGGTCATCGTCCACCTGCTCGAACAACATGCGATCGAACTCGGTGCGCAGGTCCGGCGCGGTTGTGCGGTGGCCGGTTTCGAGCAGGACGACGACGGGGTGACCGTCGAGCTGGCCGACGGGGAGCGGCTGCCGTCGCGCTACCTCGTCGGCTGCGACGGCGGGCGCAGTACGGTGCGCAAACAGCTGGGCGTCGGCTTCCCCGGCGAGCCCTCGCGGAACGAGACGCTGATGGGCGAGATGGAAGTGGGCGTGCCGCAGGAGGAGATCGCCGCCACGATGACCGGAATCCGCGAGACCCACCAGCGGTTCTGGCTCCGGCCCTTCGGCGGCGGCGTCTACAGCGTCGTGGTCCCCGCCGCGGGAGTGCGCGACCGGGCGGAACCGCCCACCCTGGAGGATTTCAAACAACAGCTGCGCGCCGTCGCCGGAACCGATTTCGGCGTGCACTCCCCGCGCTGGATGTCGCGCTTCGGCGACGCCACCCGGCTGGCCGAACGGTATCGGGTCGGGCGGGTGCTGCTGGCCGGCGATGCGGCACACATCCACCCACCCACCGGCGGTCAGGGCCTCAATCTGGGCGTTCAGGACGCATTCAATCTCGGCTGGAAGCTGGCCGCACAGATCCGCGGCTGGGCGCCGGAAACCCTGCTGGACACCTACCAGGCCGAACGTCATCCCGTCGCCGCGGACGTACTGGACAACACCCGCGCCCAGATGGAACTGCTGTCCACCGAACCGGGCCCGCAGGCCGTGCGCAGGCTGCTCACCGAACTGATGGACTTCGACGAGGTGAACCGCCGCCTGATCGAGAAGATCACCGGGATCGACATCCGCTACGACTTCGGCGCCGGCCCCGACCTGCTCGGCCGCCGCCTGCGCGACATCGACGTGAAGCAGGGCCGCCTCTACGGTCTGCTGCACCGCGGCCGCGGCCTGCTGCTGGACCGCACCGAACGCCTGACCGTCGGCGGCTGGTCGGACCGGGTCGACTACCTCGGGGATGCCACCGCGGCACTGGATGTTCCGGGCGTCCTGCTCCGCCCCGACGGCCACGTCGCCTGGATCGGTGACGATCAGCAGGACCTGGACGGCCACCTCACCCGCTGGTTCGGCACGCCCAACTGATTTCGCCCGAGCGACCGGGAACGAACGCGGACCCGCCCGCTGGCATGGCGGAAAACGGCCAGGCCAGCGGGAAGGAGTACCAGCCGTGCTCGCCGCCGACCCCCTCGATGACCCGCCACAGCGCCGCC